>JAAZKQ010000095.1 GCA_012799755.1 Lentisphaerota bacterium
ACCCGAGGTACACCAAACGCCCCAGGGCACCCCCAGGCACCCCGACGGGATGCCACATATCTACGCCCTGAAAGGGCAAAAACATACCAGCCTGGGGTCACAACCCCGGGGACTCAATCCCACATATACTTGTCATTATACGCAATCCCATATCTGTCGAGAAATATCCGGTACTCTTCTTGAAAAGTCATCGTTTTGTGATGTTCCATCTGCGCATCAATGTACCGAAACAGCGCTTCCTGCTGGGATTGTCCGATGGTAAATGCCGCGTATCCTGTTTGCCATGAAAAATCCGTCCAGTCTCCCCCTCGTTGTTTCAGCCATACGGATGATTGTCTTTTTACCTCTCTTACCAGCGTACTTACACTCACCGAACGTGCGAGACCACATGCAAGATGAACATGGTCATCTGTGCCGCCAACCCTGTACGCCTGACATCCCATGCCCCGACATATTCCGGCCATATATGAATGAAGCGTGCAACGAATCACTGGATCGAACCAACGTTGACGTTTTTTGGTGCTAAACACAACGTGGATGATAATTTTTGATAACGACTGTGGCATTTGCATGGGCCTTTCTTGTCTGCTATGTCGCACCCCTTCAGGGTGCCCATATTAAGGGTATTCTCCCTGGGGTTGCGCTCTTAGCGCAACCCCAGGCTGGTATGTTGCACGCTTATAGCGTGCTTTTTGGTGTCGGTGCCGCTGGCACCGACTAACTTTTTGTCCAGATTGCACCGATGGCGTAATCCCTGGCTGGTATGTTGCACGCTTATAGCGTGCTTTTGGCGGCGGCGCCGGCAGCGCTGACCAACCTCGTCCAGATTGCCCCTGTGGCGCAACCTGTTTGGGCTACATAACGAGCTGACGCCGTCATGGCAACATCCACCCATCGTCGCCACAGAGGCAAGATGGCCTTTTCTCGCGTCAGATCAATGGCGGTAATGGCATAATGTGATTTTGTAGTCGTAGCCATAACCTTGTGCAGTTTTCCGGGATATATTAGGCTCTAAATTTTAGCCTTTGAACAGAAGGTTCTTCCCCATGAAACACGCAGTCATTATCGGCATTGACCACCCAGCCGTGGCCGCCACTGACCCCGCGCAGCTGGCGCAGTGGTATATCGCGGTACTGGATTACACGGAATATCACCGCACTGACCGTAATGTGTGGATTCTTGCAGCGCCCGACGGCTCGCTGTTGGAAGTCATGCCCAAAGACGACACGGCTCGCCCCGAACGCACAACCTGGACGCCCGGCTGGTCGCACTTGGCCCTGCGCGTCAAGGACCTTGAGCAAGCCGCCGCCACGCTCCGCGACCGCGGCGTAGTCTTCCCAGACGCGCCAGTAGCTGCCATCGGCGGCGGCCGCCTGCTCAATTTCGTTGACCCCGAAGGCAATATGCTGCAAATCGTCTCTCGCTCATAACCCATTCAACACGAATAAACAGCAACCCTACACGCGAAAGGCCCTCACGATGATCACCGCTCAAGAAGTCAAAGCTCATGCCAAACGTCTCGGTGCCGACTTGGTCGGCATTTCACCCATGAGCCGTTTTGAAGGTGCGCCTAAGCAAATGGACGCCCGCTACATCTTTCCCAACGCTAAATCAATGATCGTCCTCGCCTTCCGCATTGCCCGCGGCACCCTGCGCGGCATTGAAGAAGGCACGCTGTTCAGCAATTACTCGTCCATGGGCTACGCGGCCATCAACCAGGTTTACGGCCCGATGGTTCTCTGGAACCTCACCCGCATCTTGGAAGACGAGGGACACGAGACTATTCCCATGCTCAACACCAACGGCGGCGAGGCGATCAACCCCGTCACCGGCAAATTCCGCAAGGGCTGGAGCCGCCCCGCCACCGATGACAGGCCCTACCCCGACGTGCTCGTGCATTTCCGTCTCGCTGCCTACATGGCCGGCCTTGGCGAAATCGGCTGGAGCAAGCTCTTCCTCACTCCCGAATTCGGCCCGCGCCAGCGCTTCGCCATCCTTCTCACCGACGCCGAACTCGAGCCCGATCCGATCTACGAAGGCAAAATCTGCGACCGCTGCAAACTCTGTGTCAAGAACTGCCACGGCAAGGCCATCAGCATGAACGAATCCGTGAAGGTCACCGTCGCCGGCCATGAGCTCGAATGGGGCAAACTCGATCCCCTCGCCTGTGAAAAGGGCATCCAAGGCGGCCTTGACAAGGAACTCAATCCCTTTGAAGGCGAATATCCCCGCAAGTATGGCTACGGTCGCGCCATCGAAGGCGCCTGCGGCTGCATCCGCGCCTGCATGATGCACCTCGAAGAACGCAGGAAAATTAAAAACCTCTTCCACAATAAGTTCCGCTCGCGACCGCAGTGGGAAATTGACCGCAGCAAGCCCTACGAACTAACCCAGGAAGTGCTGGATTACTACGGCAAGAGGGACATGATCGAAGATTTTGACGAGTACATCAATTACAACGCCCGCGACAACTTCGGCACTGCCAACAAGAAAACGGAAAAGCCCAACCCACTGATTGATTGACGCGGCGCCAAAGCCCCGGTCAGCTCGTTGCGAATGCGGGTTGCTGTGCCGCCTGGCGCCGCAACCCGCATTTCTTATTCCCGCCAGTGCACATCCCCAGCAGGACTCGCCATGCCCCACGCCAACCAGCCCTTCTCCTTAGCCGTCGGCTACCAGCAGCCTGAAAATGGCGAACGCTTTCCAGCCATCGTCGCCGACTATCAACCACAGGTCGGTGAAGTCTATTTCGCCTGGGTCGGCACGCCATCCGGCCGAGCAATCCTCGGCGCCCATGACGACGACAGCAATGCCGTTCAAGACTTGCTCGAGGAGGATCTCAAGGCCCTGCGCCAACTCGGCGTAAAACTCGACATTCTCTTCAATGCCAACTGCTACGGCGCCCACGCCTTCAGCCGCGACCTGGAAAACAACATCCGCAGCGTCATGGACTACCTCGGTGAACTGGGCTGCCCGGTGGACATCATCACCACCACCTCGCCGGCCATCGCTCACATCAGCAAAACACACTACCCGGACGTCGAAGTCCGCGCCTCCGTCAATATGCGCATCGGCAGCACCCAGGCCATGGGCTACGTCAACGAGCTCTTTGACAGCTTCTACCTGCAACGCGACCGCCAGCGAGACCTCCGCTACGTCGCCGGCGTCCACCAGTGGTGCGAACGGCACCAGAAGAAGCTCTGTCTGCTCGCCAACAGCGGCTGCCTCAAATACTGCCCGGGGCAGACCTTCCATGACAATTTCCTGGCCCACATCGCCAGAGTCGAAACGATGGATAATCTCCCCGGCTGGAATCCACATGTCTGCTGGAATCTCTACCGCAAACCCGAAAACTACGTGGAGTTCCTCAAGGCGACTTGGATCCGCCCGGAAGACCTCCATCGCTACGCCGGCATGGTCCACACCATCAAATTGGCCACTCGCCAGCACTCCCATCCCCGCATGGTCATCGGCGCCTATGCCGGCCAGTCCTTCACCGGCGACCTGCTCACCCTGACCGAACCCGGTTTCTCCTCCATCTTCGCGCCATATTACATTGACAACCAAGCCTTCCCGCCCGACTGGGCCGAACGCATGGCCCAATGCCCCGAAAACTGCGACAGCTGCCACTACTGCCAGGAGCTGCTTAAGCGCGTCCTCAAAAACAGCAACGAGGGCTTTTGAGCCTTGATCAGCCCACACATGCCGCCGCACGCAAGCGTGCGGCCACAGAACGACGGCCTAATCTGCGAAATCTGCGGATAAAAAACAAGGGGGCAGACACACGGGCCAGCCCAATACCAAACAGCCCCCCCAAAAAAACAATCTGCGCCAATCGGCGTAATCTGCGGAT
>JAAZKQ010000096.1 GCA_012799755.1 Lentisphaerota bacterium
CTCGCGCTTCCCCACCTATCCCTTTTCGGCTCAACGCCTTGCGGCTATCGCTCCGCGACCGCCGCAAGGCGCTGAGGGGCAGCTGCTGAGGGTGCAACAGGGCCTTCTCGGTTGTTTATGTGGCGGTCATGTCTGTTTTATGGCTAAAAAAGCTGATGAGAACGCTCAGCTCAAGCGAAAATTGTCTGCTGTCCCTTTTCCAATGTCGAGCCCTCAGCGGGAGCGCCGTCCGCCCATGCCGGGACCGCCAAAGGCCGCTTGGCTTCTGACAATTTGTGCCTTGGGTTGTTCCAGGTAAAGCGCGTACCATTGCTCACCTAAGCCGGCATTGCTGAAGCGTTTGGGGCGATTGTTCACCAAGTGGTCCCAGTTCTGCTTCAGCGTCTCGTTTTCGGTCTTGGTCTTGCCCTCGTCCAGCACGACCACGGCTTCGTCCTGGCGTCCTTCAGCCAACAGAATCCATGAGTAGAGAGCGTAGATCAGCGTCGCCTTCTCGTCTTTGAAACGCTTGACGCCCTTCTTGAAGGCCTTGCTCACGTCGTCCATCTTGCCGCGCTTGTACCAGCGGGTCATCTGCATGGCCAGGGTCAGCGGCTCAAGCACCAGCGCCTTGTCCAAAAAGGGATCGGCGGCCTCGAAGTCCTTGATTTGGAACAACAGCTGTCCACGCAGGGTATCGGCCTGGCGGGCGGCCAACACGTTCCATTTCTTGAGCGGCGCCACGCGGTCCAGAATCTTGATGGTTTCGCGAATGGACTCCGCCTGCTCCTTCTCTATCATGGCCTGGAGTTTCGGCCCGCCCTGCATCTTGTTCTGCATCATGGTGATCTTGCGTTTCAGCCGTTCTTGCGTATCCATAATGCTCGTCTGCACATCCTTGAAAATGGCTTCCAAGCGTTTTCGCATCAGCAAATTGATCAGCACTATCACGCCCATGAAGCCCAGCACGCCGAGCACGCTGTTCCACACCGGGTGGCCCGGCCAAAGCGCATTCAGTGCAAACCACAGAATCACTCCTGTCAACAATGACAATGCCAACGTCAACACGTTCTCTTACTCCTTGCTTGTCTGCAATAACTTCCTGACACTCAACGCCCGGGCGCGCCTCAATGGCCGACCGGCGCCAATTCCAATTCACCGCGAACGACATCAGCGTCCTTGATGCGCAACAACAACTCGTCACCGCAACGGTAACTTCTCCCGCTGCGGCGATTCACCAGCGCGTAGCGCTCAGCCACAAAGCGCCAGGGACCGGCGCCCAGGCGACGGAGCGGCGCAAAGCCCATGAGGCCGAGCTCCGGCAAGTAGATGTTCAAACCGGCAGCCGTCACTCGACTGACCAGGCCAATGATGGACGCGCCGCCCTTGCCTTTCTGCTGCTCAAGCAGATAGCGCAGCTTCAAGCGATCTGACAGCGCAAAGCCGGCCTGGTCCACCTTGGCTTCCAAGGTGTTGCAACGAGCGACGTAGTCGGCCAGCATCGGCCCCGGTCGCCCTGAGCGTCCTTGGTCCAGGGCCAGCAACTGCTGATGCACCAGCAAGTCCGGGTAGCGCCGAATGGGGCTGGTGAAATGGCAATACAAGTCCTTGCCCAAACCAAAATGGCCCTCGCTCTCCACGCCATACTCCGCGCGCGGCAGTACCCGCAGCAGCGAGAAGCCAAGCATGCTCGCAGAGGCCCCGGAGCCCAGCTCACGGAGAAATTTGACCAGCCCGGGGCGCTGCCGCAATTTCGGCGCCTTGCGCTGCAACATCACACCGGCCTGAATGGCGAAGCCCTCAAGAACCTCGGACGGCGGCGCGGCGTGATTGCGATAGACGCCGGGTATCTTGCGTTTGAGCATCTCGTGGGCGACACAGACATTGGCCGCCAACATGAACTCCTCAATCATTTCATGCGAGGGACTGCCTTCGCTCTTCTGCACGCCGACCACCCGCCACGGCTTGCCGGCGCAAATCACCCGCATCTCCGGCACCGCCAGCGGCAGAAACAGCTCCTCATCCCGACGCTTCCGGCGCATCTTTTCGGCGCAGGCGAAGAGGTTCCGCAGGAGCTTCTCAACGCCGGGCTTCAGCCGCACGTCGTGTTTCTTGCTCTCCAATACCCGTTGGACCTCTTCGTAGGCCAGACGCTGGCGGACGCGGATAAGCGTATGCGCCCGGCGATAGGACCGCAGCGCGCCGGTCGCCGTCTCAATATCCATAAACACGGAGTGCGCCAGGCGCTCTTCGTTCTCGCGCAGACTGCAACGGTCGGTCGCCAGCGTGTCCGGCAACATGGGCAGGGTCTTGCCCGGCAGATAGGCCGTGAAACCGCGGCTGCGCGCCGCCAGGTCGAGCTTCTCATCCATGGGGATAAAGCAAGCCACGTCGGCAATATGAACGCCCACCGTCACCATGCCCGGCTTCGACGTCGGCGACAACGACAGCGCATCGTCAAAATCCCGCGCGTCAAGGGGGTCAACGGTGATCGTGGTCAGCTTGGTACAGTCCTCGCGAGTCACCGGCAGAGGCTCCTGCGCCTGCGCAATGCGCTCGTAGGCCACCGTATAGGGCTTGGGCAGCTCGTATTCGCGCATCACCGCCGCCAGATCGCCGGAAACCGTGCCGCTCTTCTGCAAGCGACGCAGCAATTTCGCCCGGGTCTCGTCGGAGTCGCTCTCAGGACGCAGCAGCTCGACCAGCACCCAATCGCCCGGTTTCACCCCCTTGGCTAGCGCCGCGTCGCCGTCGCCGGCAACCAGCGGAATGAATGCCGGCAGTTCGCGCCTCAGAGGCCGGATGCCGTAGTCGTCATCGCGTTGGCCAAAGCAACCGACAACTTCCTCCTGGCCGCACGCAAGGATTTTAGTGACTTCACCCACCGGCCCGCGCGCATCGTCATTGGCTGTGATGTGCACCACCACGCGGTCGCCACTGAATGCGCCATGATTATGGCCGGCGGGGATAAAGACGTCCTTGTTGTCGTCGCCATCCTGGTTGACAAAGCCGAAGCCCTTGCTGCTCATGCGAATGACGCCGGCGACCAGCAGCTCATCACTCTTTGCCGAGGAGGCCGCTTTGCCGCGCTTGTTGCCGGCAGATGCGGCGGCTGTTGCCGGGGGCTTTTGGCTGCTGCGCTTGGCGGCCGGAGCGGCCGGCTCTTTCGGCAGAGTCAGGCGCCCACCGCGACCGGCGATTATCGTGCCGTCGGCCAGCATGGCCTTGACCAGCTTGTTAAACTGCTTTTCGTCCAGCCGCCCCATCAGTTGCCGCAATGCCGTCTTGCGCAGGCCACCGCCCTTGTCGGCGCGCAGCAGACGAATGATTTCCTGGCGCATTTTGGCATCACTGGGCATGCATGTGTCCTGCGGTTACGAACGGCATATTCCTCCGGCGGGGGGACGGTAAAAAATAAGTCAATAATGTATGCCCGCTCAGACGCTATTGCAATGCATACGCAGCGGTGACTCGCCCCGTGGTAACCGGTCACTCGTTGACAACTGTTGTTCCTGCAAACTGCTATGGACAATATGGACAATATGGACAGTATGGACGCTATGGACGACAGTATGTACTGTCCACCCTGTCCACCCTGTCCACAATGTCCACAATGTCCATGTTGCGCCGTAGGCGCTTAACCATGCTTAACCCCAGCCTTCAGGCTGGGGTGGCGAGCTCCCCATGAGGTAGTGCCTTGTAAAGGCACAACAGCAGA
>JAAZKQ010000097.1 GCA_012799755.1 Lentisphaerota bacterium
CCCTCGCAAAACCTCACTATCCGTATATGGAGGCCATGGCCATGCGACCAGAGATCATGATGAAGTCAGACGGCGCGACCGGCAAGCTGCAATGCCTGGCCTGTGCGCATCATTGTCGGCTTGGCGAAGGCCAGGCCGGCATTTGCGGCGTGCGACACGTGGTCAATGGCGAACTGAAGGTACAGTGGGGCGAGGTTTCCGGCCTGGCGCTGGACCCCATGGAAAAAAAGCCGCTGTACCACTTTCTGCCGGCAGAACCCGTTCTGAGTTTCGGCACGCTGGGTTGCAACTTCAGTTGCGCCTTCTGTCAGAACTGGCACAGTTCGCAAGTGGGCAAAGACCCGCAGGCTAGGGCGCGAACAGAGTCTTGCAGCGCCGAGTACATCATCGCTCAGGCAAAAAAACACCAGGTCCGGGCCCTCGCCTCCACCTACAACGAGCCGCTGGTGAGCATTGAGTGGACGTCTCACCTGCTGGCGCTCGCCAAAGCCGAGGGCATCCACGGCTGTCTTATCAGCAACGGCTTCTTCTCCGAGGAAGCGCTGGCACTTCTGACGCCCCTGACCAGTGCGGTCAATATTGACCTCAAATGCTTTAGCGACGACGGCTATCGCTCGCTTGGCGGACGCCTGGCGCCGGTGCTCGCCGGCATTCGTGCCCTGCATGCCGCCGGTGTCTGGATTGAACTGACCACCCTTGTCGTGCCGGGCTTCAATGACAGCGATGCCGAGTTGCGCCAGATCGCCGATTTCATCGCCGGGGTGTCGCCGGACATCCCCTGGCATGTCTCCTCGTATTTCAGCACCTACAAGATGCCGGCTGAGCCGGCGCGGACGCCGCCCGGGCGCATTGCCGCCGCAGTGGAGCAGGGCAGGCAGGCCGGACTCCGCTTCGTCTACACCGGCAATGACTGCGGCGGCGTCCGGCAGGAAGACACTCACTGTCCGCAATGTGCACAGCTGCTCATTGCCCGTCGGGGCTTCCAAGTGCGCCAGAAGCAACTCGACAAGGGCCGCTGTCCCCGCTGCGGGCATCCCCTTCCCGGAGTTTTTACGTGATGATATACCTCCAGGCCAACGACGCAGTGAAGATCGGATAATGATAACATTGATGAGGAAAGACCAACTCGGCTTAGTTTTTGCCAATTGAATCCCAAGGAGGCAATAGAAATGCGGATAATGAAATTATTTTTGCTATGTTGTATTTCCTGCATTGGTGTATCAATTGCAAATTCAAGCAACAAAAATTGGGAAATCACGCATAAGCTCATCAAAGAAGCAAATACTGTTGACAAACAGATACTGGATAGGACTGCCGACAAAGGGACGAGTGGCTCTGCAAAGTTAGAATCACGCCGTGCTTGGGAGAAAGTCGAAGCACATCTGAACTCATTATCTCTGGATGAATTGGTTGAGACGGCGGCTGCCGCAGCCGAGTACGTCGTCCACCGTACTGAATTAACTGCAGAGTGGGAGCGCGAGGCCGCCGCTGTGTCCGATGTGGGGTTTGTCTTATCCATTTACTCTTTTAAAAATCCTACTGTCACGGATTTTGATTCTCTTGTTCAAAGAATTAAGAATAGCCAAGAGTCTGTCTATTTCAGAATAGCTTTGCTTTCGTGGTTCAGAGACCGGATAATGCAGGAGAAATTAGCTGCAAATTATGCAGATCATATCATAAATAGTGTCATACAGGCCAGCCGTGACGTACTTTGTGACCCGCACTCCCCCGAGTCACTCCGGCTTGTTGCTTACCATGTCTACACTGATGCCATTATCCAGGATATTTTATCTACGTGCAAAAAAAATGATGTGCTTCGTCTTTATTTAGGCAGCTCGGGGAAGCACTTAGACCTTTTTAAGCACCTAGTCAATGAAGATATCACGGTGCCGGATGAGACCAAGCAGCGTTTGTTGGATGGGAATAAAAATATTTCTTGGCTACTGGACAATTTTAGTCTGGAACTAAAAAAAGGTGTCTCCGAACGTGTAAAATCAATGATTAATTTCATACTTCGGAAGTTATATAATATCCCGATGGGTGAAACGGAATATCAAGAGATGGAAAGACTGCGAGCTGAAACAGTCAAAAAGTAAAAAGATTATCCGGGGGCTGACTTTACGGTGCTTTGGCGATGAGTGCAGGCATCCATCCTATCGTGTTCCTGCAGGCCACGACAGCCAGTGGGTGCTTTGATGTCCGGTGTTTCAACATGATTGAGCGCCTGCGACGCAAAGTTGTCCATTTATTGACATCTTGTTGACGCCGCGGGCTGGAAACCTGCCGCACGATTGGGAGAGGACGCGCTTGGTGCAGCTTGCAGAAACAGCGAACATCAACGAGTGACCGCTTACCCCACTCGGGGAATTTCCACCTCAAATCGCTTGGTAAGGCCGACGCGAGCGGCTATGTTTCCGGCGTGCCCGCCGCTCTGCGGCGACAAAGGTAGATTTTCCGCAAGAGACACAAGGTGGGCTGCCGGAAACGAAATGACGTGAGCGAGCAGATGCCATTCGATGCCTACTTCAAAGAGCTGTACGCAATCGCAGAGCAAGGCGACGCGCGCGAGGAAAGCTTCTATCCCGCGCTCGCCGACATGCTGAAATCCATAGCTGAAAGAACCGGACGCAAACATGTCCGCGTCACCATGTTGCCTAAACCCACCGATGCCGGCAATCCGGATTTCCGCCTGTGGAACGGCAGCGACCGGGTTATCGGCTATGTCGAGGCAAAGAGGCCGGAAGAACACCTGGACGCCATTGAGGATTCGGAGCAGCTCGGCCGCTACCGCGCGACCTTCCCGAACCTGATCCTGACCAACTTCTGCGAATTCCGACTCTACCGCAACGGAGAGCGGGTGCAGACTGTCCTCGCCGCCCGGCCATTCGCCATGACGCACCTGCGCACAGTACCGCCCGTTGAAAAGGCGGACGAACTTCAGGCGCTGCTTGACCGCTTCCTTGACTTCTCGCTGCCGAAGGTGTTCACGGCGGCATCGCTGGCTGTCGAACTGGCTAAGCGTACGCGCTTCCTGCGGGATGTGATTGCTGAGCAACTCGCGCTGGAGGCCGAGCAACTCGCACTGAAGAAGGATGCGCCCGGCATTCTCACCGGCTTCTTCGAGGCTTTCCAGACCTACTTGATCGGTACCCTGACGCCTGAGGATTTCGCCGACTTATTCGCGCAGACCATTACCTACGGACTCTTTACGGCCCGCATTCGTGCCAACGGCGCCTTCAGCCGCCGCGCGGCCTTTGACAACATCCCGCACAGCATCGGCGTCCTGCGCGATTTGTTCCGCTTTATCTCGCTGGGTGATCTGCCCGAACAACTGGCCTGGTGCGTGGACGACATCGCCGAAGTGCTCGCCGTTGCCGACGCCCCCGGCATCCTCGACCGCTACTACCACGAGGGCAAGGGCAGCGACCCCATCGTCCACTTCTACGAGACCTTCCTGGCTCAGTATGATCCCGCCGAACGCGAGCGCCGCGGCGTCTACTACACCCCGGAAGCTGTCGTTGACTACATCGTCCGCTCGCTCCATGGCATACTCAAAACCGATTTTGACAAGCCCGATGGCCTTGCCGCCAAAGGCGTGACCTTGCTTGATCCGGCCGCCGGCACGATGACCTTCATTGCCCGCGCCGCCGCGCTTGCCGTCGCGGAATTCGAAGAGAAATATGGAGCGGGCGGTCGCGCCGATTTCATCCGTCATCACATCCTCAAAAGTTTTTACGCCTTTGAGCTGATGATGGCGCCCTACGCCGTGGGGCATCTCAAGATGAGCTTCCTGCTCGAAGAGCTCGGCCACCGCCTTTGTGACGACGAGCGCATGCCCTTCTACCTCACCAACACCCTCGACAATGAGGAACTGGAGCACAGTCGCCTGCCCGGCTTTTCGGCGCTAGCCGAGGAGTCCCGCCTTGCCGGAAGGGTCAAGCAGGAAACACCCATTCTCGTCATCCTCGGCAATCCGCCGTACTCCGGCCACTCGACCAATGTGGGCAAATGGATCCGCCGGTTGATAGAGACATACAAGCAGGTTGACGGTCAACCGCTCGGCGAAAAAAATCCCAAATGGCTCCAGGATGATTATGTGAAGTTCCTGCGCTTCGCACAGTGGAAGATTGAACAGACCGGCTGCGGCGTGGTCGGCATGATCACCAACCACAGCTACTTGGACAACCCCACTTTCCGCGGCATGCGCCAAAGTCTTATGCAGACCTTTGACGATATCTACATACTGGACCTCCATGGCAATGCCCTCAAGAAAGAAACCTGCCCCGACGGCAGGCCGGACAAGAATGTCTTTGACATCCGTCAGGGCGTGGCCATCGCCTTCTTTATCAAGCATGGCGGCAAGACGAAGACCCCGGCAGCAGTACGGCACGCTGAATTGTACGGCACCCGCGAGTCGAAATACGCGTGGCTAGGCGCGCATGATGCCAAAACAACCCGCTGGCGCAAATTGACGCCGCGTGCCGGCAGCTACCTTTTTATTCCGCGCGACGAGTCGTCGC
>JAAZKQ010000098.1 GCA_012799755.1 Lentisphaerota bacterium
CAGGCTCGCCACAGACCCGAATGCGCTCGCAGCCGGAACCGTGCTGGTCCTGCCGCCGGAAATCGCCCCGCAGGTCATCGGGCCGGAATTGACAAAGGCGCTGGAGCGCTTTGTGAACAATGGCGGCATCCTCCTGGCTTTGGAACAGCAGAACCCTGCCAGCAAGTTGCCCGGCGCCTACTCGCTTGCCTTGGGCGACACGAGCTTCTGCGACATGGTTCTGCCCGATCATCCCGTCTTCGCCGGCATGACTCTGCGGCATTTGGACACCTGGGACGACGGCGAGCTCTGCATGGTCGTGCGCGCCGCCTACACGCCCTTCACCGTGAACGCCGTCGCCGCACGCGGGCCGCGCCTGGGCCAGAAGAACGCCGGCATGGCCCTGGTCGAAGGCAGCTACGGTCGCGGCCGAGTCATCTATTCGCAGCTGGCGGCCTTTGCGGCGGCGGAGCGCGACAGCGCGGCCGCGTTGTTCCTGCGCAATCTCTTCAACTACGTCTTTGCCGGCGAGGAATGGTGGCCGAAAAGCTACGAGCTGGTGCCGGCGCAACCTGTGGGCTACGTCGTCAAGCCCGAGCGAACGCAGAGCATTGACATTCGCGCAGCCGCCAACCGCAGCTTCAGCGATGATGAGGACGGCGACGGCAAGGGCGGCTGGACTGACCAAGGCGAGAACGACTTCCGCATGATGCCCCTGGGAAACAAGGTCCTGGCCGGCGTGCCGTTCACCATCCTTGATCCGGCGACCAATGACGACAAGTCATGCATTGTGCTCGCCGGCACGGAACGGCCTGACTTTCCACTGGCGGCCAAGGGCATAGCCTTGGGGGGCTGCTTCTCGCGGCTGTTCTTCCTGCATACCGCAGCCTGGGGCGCGGCGGACAAGGTCGGCTGCTACCGCATGCACTATGCCGATGGCAGCACGGCGGAGCTGCCCCTGCGCGGCAATCACAATATCGGCGACTGGTGGGATAATGCGCCTTTAACAGACGCGATCACCGGTCTGTCGGAGAAGAATCCCCTTGGCCAGCGGGTCAGCCTCTATGTCACCGAGTGGGAGAATCCGCGACTTGCCGAGCCGCTGGTGGCGCTGGATTTTCTCTCGCCGCTGTACAATGACAAGCATGACGTGGACTACCTGCCTGGCCGCACTGGCGTGCCGGTGCTGGTGGCAGTGACGGCGGAGACGGCCCACCCCAAGCGCTATGACATCCTCGCTGACTACTATGAAGGCCACGCCGGCGTCAAGGACATCGGTTCGGAGACCAAGGGCGCCGTCACCGAGATTGAGCTTGACGGGCGCCGCGCCTGGCAGGTGGATTTCCCGGCGGTGCCGGCGGGCGACGTCCCCGTGGTTTTCTTCAGGTTCGCGCTGGACCAGGCTGCCCTCGCTGAACATTATGACTACCTGACTTTACGCATCAAGAGCGACAGCGCGGCGTCCATGTTTGTGTCTTTGCCCGAAAAATCCTGGAAACTAACCTTGGCCGGCAACCTCACCTTGCAGGGCGACGGCGAGTTCCGCAGTTATCGGCTGCGCATTGGCGAAGATATGCGCGCCAGTGCGCATTTCAGCTATCAGACCATGCGCGGCGAGCTGTTCTTCTACTACAAGGTGCGTGGCGCCAATACCCGAGCTCGCGACGCATTGCGCTTCATCATTGACAGCGCGGTGCTGGAATAAGGCATCGTCATATCCGCAGGCAGGAAGCCCGCCCGGCCATAGGCACCGGCGACAGCAGCAAAGACAAAGGAGTTCATCATGTCCGAATGTCCATTAATTCCGATGGGCGCCATCACCGGCCGACCTGACCGCGCGTTTATTGAGCATAAGCTGTCCCAGTACCGCCGGCAGGGCATCACCCAGTTTCTGATCTACCCGCGTTCAGGCTGTGAGTTGGAGTACATGAGCGAAGAGTGGCTGGACTGTTGCCAGAATATCGTCGAATGTGCGGAGAAGCTCGGCTTCACGACCATCTGGCTTTATGATGAATTCAACTGGCCAAGCGGCCAATGCGGCGGCAAAGTCCAAGCTGCGCGGGAAGACTTCGCGCTACAGACTTTCGTGGCGGAAAAACAGGCCGACGGCAGCTTTGCCTGCCGGGTGGAAGTCAATCCGCGCTTTCCCAATCTGCTCAATCCCGAAGCCGTGGACTACTTTATTGAGCTCACTTACGAGAAATACTGGCAGCGTTTGGGCAAGTACTTCGGCGGTCTCATCAAAGGCATTTTCACCGACGAGCCATCGCCCGGCTATGCCGGCCGCTACTGCGAGAAAAGCAACGCCGACATGTGTCTGCTGAGCTGGTATCCCGGCATCGAAGAAGACTACGAGAAGCTCAGCGGCGTGCCCATGCGGCAGGATTTGGACGCGCCGCATTTTACCGAATGGCACCATCAGCTCATCGGCCGCCGTTTCCGCGAGACCTACTTTGACAAGCTGCGGGCGTGGTGTGACGCGCATCACCTCCTTCTCACCGGCCATCTCATGGGCGAATCGCCCGTGTCCAACGCCAAACTTTACAGCGGCATTCCCTTGCTGGCGATCCAGGGCTTTTCCCTGCCCGGGCTGGACGAAATCCACACCCGCACCCATGTCAAAAACATCGAATGGCTGACTTTCGCCACAGCGCGCTACGGCATTGACGTCCGCGGCAATGGCGGCCTCGCCGAACTCTTCGCCTGCGGACCGCCGGATCAGCCGCTGGCGCGCCTGCGCCAGATGCTCTGGCTGGCGGCGGCGTTCGGTGTTGACCGCTACGTCCTCGCCGTCGCCCAGTTCGAGAGTCGCGGCAATGCCGATCCCAGCAAAGCCAGCTGGTATAATCCCTATTCCATTGATCAGCCGTGGTTCGAGCACGGCAGCAAGGAGCTCGGCGACGACGCGCGCCACGCCGCAGCCCTGGCACGCAAGACCAGCGCGCCGGAAATTGCCGTGCGCTATCCGGTGGACGAGACGGCGATTGATCTGCTGCTGAGCGAACTGGTCCAGCAACAGTGGCCCTGGCGACTGATTGCCGCCGAGGACGTCGTAGGCGATGAGGCGCCCGAAGTGATTGTGCCCTCAGCAAAGGGCTTCGCGCTGGAGCGCGGCGGCGTACTGCTGGACTGTCCACAGGCCGTCTGCGCTTATCTGGAGCGCCATCTTCCCCGACGCGCCGTTGTGCGCGAGCGCAATGGCGAGCTCGCCAACGAACTGCTGGTGAAAGAATACGCCGACGGCACGCTCCTGGTGCTGGACCTCAGCGACCGCCCGCAGGAACGGGCTCTGACTCTCGACTACCGTGGCCAGTCCCACGCCTTCACGCTGCCCGGTCGCGGCCGCCGGCTCTTTGGCGGCTGGAAAGTCACTCGCGACCGCCCCTATCTCTATCGCCCGAAGTGGGCGGAGAAAGCCACGAGCGTGGATTTCATTGTGCAGGATGAGCTCGCGGACGTCAGCTTTGCCATCCGCAGCTATGGCGGCGAGGTGCGCGTCGCCCTCAATGGCACCGAACTGAAGGTCGCGCAGGCGACCGCGCCACGCCTTTCCGAGGGCTTCCAGGCTCTCTACGGCAGCACGGCGCCCATGACCCTCAGTCCCGGCAAATACACGCTGAGTCTGCTGAATGACGCGCCGGAATTCCCATTCCTGCCGCGAGTGTGGATCACCGGCGAATTCGTTAGTCTTGCGCCCGGCGTTCTCGCCGCCGATTGCCAGGACGGCAGCGGCCTTGAATGTTACGCCGGCGCCATCACCCAGACCCGACGGTTGGAAATCCCCGTGGGCAGCCGGGGCTTTACGCTGGCGACGGACGAGCTGGTCACGGAGGTCCTCATTGACGGCGTGTCGCTGGGCAAGCGCTGCTGGCCGCCTTTCTTCTGGGAGATTCCCGAGGCTTATCGCGGTCGCTGCGTGGACTTCACTGTCAGGCGCTATAGCTCCATCGGGCCTGCGTTTATTTCGCCGGAGACGCTGCCGGAATTGCTCAGCAAGGGTACCCAGACCTCCATGCAGCCCGGCAAATATGCTACCAGACATGGCGTGATTGAACCAGAATTCTGCTGAGCTCGAAGTCATCCGAAAAGAGGTAGAAGGTGATTTTTGCCTGTCGCAAGCGTTTTTATCAGCCCTTCTTTAGCCGTAAAATAGATACAATTACCACACAAACAACGGAGAAAAGCTTAGCGATTGCCGCAAGGCGCTGAGCCGAAAAGGGATAGGTGGGGGA
>JAAZKQ010000099.1 GCA_012799755.1 Lentisphaerota bacterium
GTCTGTCCCTCGCGCGCGCGACCTTATTGGGATGGGGGCCCCCTAGGGTGGGTGGGCTGGAATTTAAAGGACTGCGGGAAAAATAGCCAAAAAATCACCCCTGACAAGCCAAAAAATCGCCAAGTAATAGCAAATTGTGCTTCTGGATGATTTTAGCTGCCTTGTCACGATTGTGATTGGACCGTTCTTCGTTGCGAGTTCAGACGACTCGGACGGCGAGTTTCATAGGAGCCCAGGGCAAGCCGCCCCGGGTGGAGCGTCCCCCAAAAATTGCACGCTGTAAGCGTGCGACATAGTAGACACGAAAAATGGCTTCCAGCGCAAGACAACAGAAAACAGCCAATTATCAATGCGTGACCGCTTACGCCGGGCGTTTCTTTTTGTGCTGGCGGGCGTTGTAAATACCAGCGATGGATTATACTTGATGAAAGACATCCTGTGCAGTTATCTTGATGAAAGACATCCTGTGCAGTTATCGCGACAGGTTTTCACCAGGTCGGGCATGCAAATGAAGGAGGTGCGTTTGTGAGGGACATGATGTTTTTCGATGCCAACTGCCAGGTCGGTCTGCCGATGAATGGCGGTGTGGTGACGGCGACCATCCCGGCCTTGCTGGCGGAGATGGACCGCAATGGTGTGGATCGGGCGCTGGTTCGTCATATCAACATTGATCCGGACGGCGCCGTCAGCACCAACGAAGAGCTGGCTGTCATGCTGGCCAATGAAGACCCCGATGGACGACTCTGCGGCGTATGGTGCTTCCTCCCCGAGCAATGCCATGAATTGCCGCCGCCGGACAAATTCTTCGCGGCGATGAAACAGCGGCGAATTAGTGCCTTGACCCTGTCGCCCGCCGCGCATCGCTGGGTGCCGAAACGGATCAGCATCGGCAAGCTGATGGACGCCGCGGCGGAACGGCGCGTGCCCATCATCCTGCCGAATTTTTCCACTCGTTGGCCGGAGCTGTATCAGTTCGTGGAGGATTTTCCCCGCAATACCTACATACTGGTATACACGGGCCGCTGGGGCGCTGACCGGGCCATCCGGCCCCTGTTGGAGCATTACGAGCACTTCCACGTGGAATTATCCACCTATTGGGTGCCGGAGGGCATCAAAGACCTCGCCGAACTCTATGGGCCGGAACGGCTGCTCTACGGCAGCGGCTTTCCGGAGCTGAATCACGGCAGCACCATGCTGTCCATTCGTCACGCCAATATCCCCGACGCCTGGTCGCGGCTGATCGCCGGCGGCAATCTGGCCCGCCTGCTGGAAGGAGCGCAGCTATCATGAGCAAGATGCAAGCATTATGGGAACGGCCGGGCTCTGTCGCCGAGCAATTCTGGCGGCATGGCCGCGCGGATTTCCCCATCTATGACATGCATGGCCACATGGGGCCGCATAACGCAATCTACTTTGCGCGTTGCGAGGCGCCGGCCATGGATGCGCACTTGGCGCGTATTGGTGTGCGGCGGCTGGTCTTTTCCCATCATTCAGCCCTTATGGGCTCCATGCGCAACGCGGCAGTGCATCAGATCGTCGAGGGTTGCAGCGAACGCCTGCGCATGTACGTGGCCATCAATCCGCATTACCCGGAAATCATCAAGGAAGACTTGGCGCTGTTCGACAAGTGGCCCTTCGCCATCGGCCTGAAGATGCTGTCGGGATACCACAAGGTGAAGGTGACGGACCGCCGTTATGAATACGCGCTCAAATTCGCCAATGAACGGCAGTTGCCGGTGCTGAATCACACCTGGGGCGGGGCGGAACACTGCAGTGGTCCCCTGATGCTTGAGCTTTCGCAGCGCTATCCCAAGGCGATCTTTTTCCATGGCCATAGCATCTTCGGCGACTGGGACTGGTCGCGGCGCTGCATCGTCGAGTCACCCGGCAACAGCTACCTGGAATTGACGGCGGTGCCGGGGCTGCGCGGCATCATTGAAAGGCTGGTACGCGAGGTCGGCAGCGAACGCATCATCTTCGGTACGGACTTGCCGTGGTTTGACGAATACCAAGTCGTTGGCGGGGTCATATCAGCTGACATCAGCGATGACGACATCAAGAACATCCTCTATCGTAACATAGAACGCGAACTGGGAACGGATTGGTGAATGCGCCTGAAATCCGTTGAGTGACGAGCAAGCAAGAGCAAAAGAAAGGACAGAGAGCCATGTTTGAAATGGGCGAAGCAGAAATCAATGCCGTGGCCGATACCATTCGCCGAGGCGTCCTGACGCGTTTTCAAGGCAAGACCGAGGGCTATCTGGCCCGGGCGGAACGAGGGTTGGCCGAGATGGCCGGCGTCAAGCATGCACTGATGGTCAACTCCGGCACCAGCGCGCTGATCTGCAACATGGTCGCGTTGGGAATCGGCAAGGGCGACGAAGTGCTGGTGGCAGCCTACACCTGGATTTCGACGCCGTTGGCCCCCATGCTGCTGGGCGCCATTCCACGGCTGGTGGAAGTTGACGAAACGCTGACCATGGACCCCGACGACCTTGAACGCCAGATCACGCCACGCACGAAGGCGATCATCGTTGTCCACATGAACAACCGGCCTTGCAACATGGACCGCATCATGCCCATCGCCAAGAAGCACGGCATACCGGTAGTGGAAGACGCCTGCCAGGCCGTCGGCGGCATCTACAAAGGCCGCCGCTTGGGCAGCATCGGCTGCATGGGCGCCTTCAGTTTCAACAACTACAAGAATATCACCTGCGGTGAAGGCGGCGCAGTGCTGACGGATGACGACGTGCTCTTCGACCGTGCCAGGCTCTGGCATGATGCCGGCACTTTTGTGCAATCCTATGACGCGGCCGTCAAAACCCCCTATTTCGCCGGTCAGGATTACCGCGCTTCCGAGATCGAGGGCGCCATCATCTTCGAGCAGCTCAAGCGCCTCGATCCCTGCATGGCGATGTGGCGTGAACGCGTGGCGCTGGCGACGAAGGTCATCCAGGAGCAAGGCCGCTATCGCATTGTCCCCCATAATGATCCGGCGAATGCCGTATCCCTGGCGCTGATCTTCCCCAGCGAAAAGGAATTCAAAGAGTTCGCAGCGAGAAAAGGCGTCAAGAATATCTTCGATACCGCCGGTCGGCATATTTACACCAACTGGACGCCGCTGGTGGAGAAACGCGCCTACCGCGACGATATCAATCCCTTCCTGACCCCCGAAGGCCGCGATGCCTGTTACGATGAAACGGCAGCGCCAAAAACCCTGGATATCCTCAAGCGCACCGCGCACTTGGGCGTCTCGTGGAATGCACCGCTGGAAGAAGTGGCAAACTGGGCGAAGAATCTCTAAGACCCCCTGCGAGCCTTGCAGCGTGCAACTGGCGCCGCACGCCGCACGTGTGCGGTACACTAGAGACAACAGACGCTCAGTGCCTTGCGGCAGTCGCGAAGCGATAGCCGCAAGGCACTGAGCCGACAAAGGGGTAGGTGGGGGAGCGCGAGGGGGGAGGAAAGGGGCCAGCCTCTTTCCTCTCCCTCGCAAAACCTCACTATCCGTATATGGAGGCCATGGCCATGCGACCAGAGATCATGATGAAGTCAGACGGCGCGACCGGCAAGCTGCAATGCCTGGCCTGTGCGCATCATTGTCGGCTTGGCGA
>JAAZKQ010000100.1 GCA_012799755.1 Lentisphaerota bacterium
CTTCAGCGTGCTGTTTCGGGTGGGGGCTTCCCTGGGGTTGCGCCACGGGCGCAACCCCAGGCTGGTATGTGGTGCCCATTCAGGGCACTCCGCCGCTCCGCGGCCGCTTGACCCAGCAGCGGCACATGACCCCGCAAACGAAAAACCCAAGCACACGCAGGCGCAACCGTGCTGCGGGCTTGCAGCCCGCAGCGGCACATGACCCCGCAAACGGCGTGCAAGCATGCTCGCAATATCGCTGTTATCAATGAGTGACTGCTTACGTGCGCCGCCGGTCCTTTTGGCGCCTAGCTTGTCTGATTAACAAAAAGTGGTTATGTTTTTTCTTTCACTCAGCCATCATCAAGGCGTCTAGGAAAGCACACACTATCGTAGCTGAATGTACTGCTGAAAATTCCATTCGGCAATCCGCTTTGGAGACGCCCGCAATGTCGTTGCCGAATCTGGAGAAAACATGCCCATGGGCAAGACCCCGCCGAAATCCTTCTGGCTGTCCTACATTGTCTGCGCGGCGCTTATGAGCGCCTTCACCGCAGTGGCGCTGCTGCGACCGGAGCTCTTTGCAGGCGGCGGCTACAGCGGCCCGGCGCATTGGCGTGAAAACAGTCCGGCAGGCATTCGTTTCAGCGGCGACAGTTACCGCTACATATCCGCCGGCGAGCAACTTGCGGCCGGCCAGGGCATGGTGGGGCTGCCCCGTTCCTACATTGGCTACATCGCCGTCGTGGCGCTATGCCTCAAGTGCGGCCTGGGCCTGAGCGGCGTCGTGCTGGTGCAATGGCTGGCCGGCTTGCTGGGCCTCTACGCATTGATGCGTATCGCCTGGCATGGCGGCGGCTGGCGGCCGGCGCTGCTTTGCGGCGGTATTTACGCCGGCAATCCCGAATTCGCGTTCTGGCATAGCTTCATCATGACGGAGTCGCTCTACATCAACGCGGTGTGTCTGGCGATGCTTCTGTGCCTATGGGCGCAACAGCGCGCCAAGGCGCCGCAGCCGCCAGGTGAAGCCGTTGCTGCCCAGCCCCGGCGACAGGCGCTAATCTATGGGGGCGTATTGGCGTTGCTCTTTCTCATAGCGCTGATTCGTCCCAATGGCTGGATATTGCCGCCCATCGCCCTGCTCTTCTGGCTTTTCAACGCATCGTGGCCATTGCGCCGGCGCCTACTGGCCTGTGGAGTGGTATGCCTGCTGTTCGTGGTCATTGCCTTAAGCGGCGGCAACTTCCGCAAGCGTATCGAACAGGAAGGCCCCTTTGCCAAGCTCTACAGCGGCGAGGTGGTCTGGCAGGAAGACCTGTGGCGCGTAAACATGCCCGCCCAAGGTCAATACGACGCCACGCTGGGCGACGCGCTCAAGTATGTCCTTCGCCATCCGCTCGCCTGCTGCCGGCTCGCCTTGAAGCGAGTTGGGGTGCTGTTTTTGCGTGTGCGCCCCGGCTATTCATTGGCGCATAATGCCTTGCTGATCGCCATCTACCTGCCGCTGCTGCTGCTGGCCACCATCGGCGCGGCAATGAGCTGGAAAGAACCAGCCAGCCGGTTGGCCATCATGATCATCCTGGGGCATGCCCTGATTGTCGCCCTCACCTTCAATGACAACGACGGGCGTTTCACGCTGTATTTCACGCCCCAACTGGGCTATCTGGCCGCCATGCCCCTGCTGGCACTATGGCAGAAAATGGAAAAAGCCCTGCGGGCTTGGCGCGCGCCCGGCTGATGGCGTCATCGCGGTCGCGGGTCGCGGGCGTGGGGCGCTTCAGGGCGATGTCCGCCGCATGCGCGGCGATTTTGTAGGCAATGACGCCGTTGCGGAGTAACCGGGCACTCATTGATAACCGTTGTTGCTGTCAGCTGCTATGGACAATATGGACAATATGGACAGTATGGACGGCGAGCGAGCAGGTGTTGTCGTCCATCGTGTCCATAATGTCCATACTGTCCATCGTTTCGCAGGCGCCAGACAGTCACGGGCCTTGGCGTTGTAGCC
>JAAZKQ010000012.1 GCA_012799755.1 Lentisphaerota bacterium
AAATGAGCGCTATGGACTGGACCTTGGATTTCCAAGCAACCCACCCCAAAAATAATCTGCGTTAATCTGCGGAATCTGCGGATAGAAAAAGGCTCTGAAAGCGGCTGAGAGCCGCTTCTACTCTGCCGGAAAATGAGCGCTATGGACTGGACCTTGGATTTCCAAGCAACCCACCCCAAAAATAATCTGCGTTAATCTGCGGAATCTGCGGATAGAAAGGCCCCCTGCGCCCGCCCTGCGACGTTGCATGCCGGCGATTTAGCCCTATGTTCAAGAACGGCCAAAATCCGCTGCTGTCACTGCGAGCCACTTGTGGCAACAGCCCTCCCCCATAGACTCAATAAAGGAAAGGTGCATCCATGTCAGAGGAAGCGAAGATCTTCGCAGGTGTGTTGTTCAGCCCCGGCGCGCCGGAACTCAGGGCGATCAAATTGCGTTCACACAAGCTCAGCGCCGAGTACAGCCGGACCAACGAAGACGACGTGGAGCTCCGCCAGCAGCTGATTAAGCTCATCCTGGCCGAATTTGGCGAGGGCAGTTTCATGCAGGGGCCGATCTTCTTCCACTACGGCAAGCATACGCGAATCGGCAAACGCTGCTTTTTCAATTACAACTTGACGATACAGGACGATGCGCCGGTCAGCATTGGCGACGACTGCAATTTCGGCCCGAACGTGACCATTGTCACGCCCATACATCCGCTGCTGCCCAATGAGCGCCGGGTCATGTACGACCAGGACGGCAATCCCAAACACCTCTGCTATGCCAAGCCGGTGAGCATCGGCAAGGACTGCTGGCTGGGCGCGAATGTGGTGGTCTGCCCCGGCGTCAACATCGGCGACAACTGCGTGATCGGCGCCGGCAGCGTCGTCACCAGGGACATCCCCGCCAACTCCCTCGCCGCCGGTGTGCCCTGCAAGGTCATTCGGGAAATCACTGAAGCCGACAGTATGGTCAACAAACCCGACATCTGCGCAGGCTATCGGCCAAGTATCTAAGCAGAGCCTGATTAAAATCCAACTATCTTCTTTCGCCTCAGCGTCTTGTGTGTTACTTCAGATCATAGGCCATGGCGACATCGCCGCGGCGCAGATAGAGCACGCCACCAGCGACTACGGGGTGGCACCAGTGTTGCTGCTCGCCATCGCGAATGGCAAAACGGGAGCTTCCTCCAGGCGCGCCGACTGCGGCTTCGGCAAGAATGACATTGCCGCGCCCGGAGTCGTAAATCAGCAAGCGGCCATCCACGGCAATCACCTGCGCCTGCCCCAGCTGCGGCACCTGTTCGGCAAACAGGCTCCGCCCCGTCCCGGCATCAATACAGCACCATTTGCGATTGTGCGAAGCGCCGTAGATGACCTCATCCAGCCAGACGAAGCCGTGGTGTTGCGAGCAGAGGTCCTGGTTTGTCCACAGCGTCTCAACGGCGCTGGCGTCGTCGTTCAGCTTGAACATCGCCGTACCATGCCCGTAGCCATTGGACAAGAGCAGCCGGCCATCGCGGTAGACAATGGAATTGGCAATGATGTCGTAACGCTTGATCGTCCGACCGCCGTCCAGAATTTGCGCAAAATTGCAGGACCAGGCCAATTTGCCACTGTCAGGCTTGATGCCGAAAAGCATATTGGTCGTCGCTCCAACAATTTGTCGCTGACCGTTGTAGACAATTTCGGTAGGACTGACGTAGCTGGCTTTGTCATTAAGCGAAGGACTTTGCCAGAGCGCAGAGCCGTCTTGACGATTGAGCGCAACCATGCTCGTCTGTGAACCACCGGCGGTGAAATACACCGCGCGATCATCAACCAGCGGCGACTCAGCCGTGCCCCAGTTGCCATTGACGCCCTTGTATTGCTGTTTGGCATTGACTTTCCAGAGCAGCTCGCCGCTGCCGGCAGCGAATTTGGCAACCTCGCCGGAACCGCTGATGACGAAGACTTCGTCCTTGCTGACGGTCGGCGTGCTGCGTGCCCCCGGATAGTCCTTGCTCCAGGCCTGGCCGCAGTCGCTCTGCCACAATACGGCGCCGGTATCGCGGTCAAGACAGCTGAGTACTTCCAGCCGCTGACCGTCGCGTTCTTTGTAGCCGGTAAAGTACACCCGCCGGCCCACGACGGCGGGCGAAGAATAGCCCGCGCCAATCCCCGGCGTCTTCCATAGCTGCGCCGGACCGCCTTCGGGCCATGTTGAACGCGTGCCCTGCTCCGTATAGATGCCATGATGCCCTTGACCACGCCAAAACGGGACATCGGCAGCGCTCACGCCGCGCACTGTTGCCAACAAGACTCCGGCGACAAAAAAGCCGTTAGCAATTGGGCGCGAGAAAAACCCGATACACGCGAAACGAGGCTTCATCATAAGCAAGGACCTCTGCTGTTTTAGTGGTGGATACTTAGGCGGTTACCGTTGTTCAAAAAACACCATGGCCGCAGATTAGCTCTTTTTGACCCCCTACGCCGACAATGGCTGCATGAGCGAAAAACAAATAGCCGCGCTACGGCGGCCCGAGCGAAGCGACGGGTATTTTTCTCCCCTCTCGCAAAACCCAACTATGCCTTTTGGTTACCCACTCCCCCAGGCGTCGGCGGAATGTTTTTAGCCAGGATGTGTTCTGGACAGGTCGCTCGGTGGAAGGTAATGTCAGGATAGCCGAAGAGAAGGACGCCGCCGACCCGATAGCCTTTAGGCAGGTCAAGCGGACGGCGCAGATGCCGGAACAGACGGAAGGCAAAGAAGGCAAAGCCGCACCATAATGTCCCCAGGCCAAAGGTCTGCGCGTACAGCTCGAACTGGGCCAGAGCAATCGTCGGGTCAATGTCGGCGCAGGGAGCGTTTTTCGGCGTTGCGATCACGACCATGTGTGGAGCTTGACGAAAAATAACGTCTTCGCCATCGAGGATTCTTTTCAGAACTTGGTTGAGTCTGCGGCTGATCAGCTGCGGGATACGCGTTTTCACGACCCGTCGGAATAATCGCAGTGTCGGTTCGCGGAACTTCGCCATGGCGTCCTGTCCATTGACCAGCACGGCACAGAGACGGTGGTCGTTGCAACCGGTCGGACTCCAAGCCAGCGCCGCTTGCAGCTTTGCCAGAATGGCCGGTTCCACTGGCGTCGCTTGGAAACGCCGAATGCTGCGGCGCTGACGCAAAAGATTGAGCATGTGCTCGGAGCTGGGCAACGGCCCAATCGGCGCGCAGTCGGCCGGTGTTTTGTCGTTGAGCGTGATAGCCCCGACCGGGCAGACCGCAAGGCAATGCTGGCATTGGATACAGTAATCGTCGCCGTTGGCAGTCATCGCCGGGATGCCATCCCGCATCTCGAAGATGCCTGTGGTGCAGACGCGAAGGCATTGCCCGCAGCGGGTGCATAATTCGGCATTCACCGATATCATAGCGATTCCTCCTGGTTAGGATGTACGAAGAAGCGTGGTTGGGTAGAACGGTCGCAATGCCTGATTCCGACCGGACCGCACGAATGATGCAAATGCTTCGTGATCAAGACGTTGGTAGCTGAAACAGGAAAATGCCGCTGAGGACGTCTTTCGGCATTCGGCCTGGTGCAGCATGCCGGTCGTATCAGCTTACTCCAGCAGGACAATTCTCTCCAGCGGCTTGATTTCCGCCCGGATCAGGTTCTTCTCCCGTCGCATACCCAGTGCCTCGCCATGAAGGACGGTCGGCAGACCGGGTTGGCGGGCTTCATACGCAAAGGGGACGGTTTTTTCCTTGTCGGCGTTGACGATGACGATGCGGCGGCGACCATTCATGCTCCAAGAACCGACATAGACCCGGTCCACGTTGTCGGCATGCAGTACAAAATGTCCGTCCATGACCATGGGCAGGAGCTCCGCCAGTTCCGCCGGCAGCGCCTGCACCGCGTGATAAAGCTCCGTGGAGTCCGGCAGGTAGAACCTGTTGTCGGCGTAGGTGTAGTAGATGATTCCCTTAACCTGGGCCAGCAGGGCCAGGTAGGTCATGGCCCGGAATTCCTGGGGAGTGGGCGGGCGCGACCAGCTGCCGTAACCGCCAAAACACTGCAACACTGCCCAGACAGTCGTGTCCACCTTGCGAGCTTCTTGGCGGGCTTCTTGGAAGCGCCGGAAAACATCGTCAACGTTATGCTTCGGCATGGGGTAAGGGTCCGGTGCCAGCACGTCGGTTCCGCCTGCATAGCGCCCATATTGCGCCGGGATGCAGATCACCGTGTAGGCCAGATGATTGGGATCAAGCTGCTTGAAGCGATCATAGCGCCGGAACATTTCTTCTGCCGTGACGCCGCGTGCAGCCGGTTCATCGCCCGGGTTCCAGCCCATGACCGCCGGGTGTTGACGATACTTTGCGATCACATCCTCCGCCGAACAGCCGAATTCGGTAATAACGCGCAGACTCTTGCCGGCACAGGCGTCAAGAAAATCGCCGTAGCTGTTCGTGTTCCTCTCCTCGCCCTTGATGCCGACGTGAATCGTGTTATAGCCGGCAGCGGCGACCGCCGTCGCCATATCCAAGCGCTGCACCGGCGTAAAGGTCCAGGAGACATGGTAGAATCCCAGCGGGAAAAACGCCTTGCCTGCTTCCAGCAGGACACCGTCGGAACGGACTTCGTAGAGGGGCTGGGGATGGATGAAGAACTCCGTTTCGGTCTCGCCTTGGCAGGCGCCCTCCGCCCAGAATTCGGCTTTGAGGGTATGGCGTCCTGTCGGCAAGCCGGTCACCGCGATTGTCTGTTGATGCCGGCGACTGCGCAGCGGCTGGCTAGTCGTGGGCTGGTCATCCAAACGCCAGCGCAGTTCGGCGCCGGTCGCTTCGGTTTGGAGCGGGACCAAGGTAAAGTCGGCTTCCAGTTCGCGATTGTTTGGGTACAAGTGCTTTCGCTTCAAGGTCACAGCCATGACAGGCGGGATCTCTTCATGCCATAATGCGGCGAGCAGAGCATCGTCTCCCCAGCGCAAGGTCAGTCGCCAGGTTGTTTGGCCGCGAGCCTTGGCGGGCAACGCGAAGGTTACTGTGGCTTGGTCGCCCGTAACCGCAAGCGGCGCTGAATACAGCCGCGGTTCCTGACCTTTTGGCGTCTCTATCAGCTCGGCAACAAGGCCGGCCAGTCTTTCTGGAGCGCCCTGCAAACGCAGGCTGAAAGTGCTGGGGCCGACTTGCTCCGTGCCCTTGTCCAGAGACAATATCCGCAGGCCTTGCTGTTGGCACTGCTGCCAGAAAAACATGTTCAGGAGCAAGGAGGCAGCGGCATCTTTTCCGAGCGTGCTGTTCATTTGGGCGTAGCTGCATAGCACGACGAGTCCCCGGCCAACAGTTTTGAGCAAAAGGAGCGCCTCGTCATCGGAGCAGGTAATGAGCCGTTCCCAACCGTCGGGAATACGCATCATGTGAGCCCAGTGACTTTTGACTGTCAAAGCGGCGGCCAAGTCGCAGGGCATCCACAGGAAGGGATGATTATGCACAGTCACGGCCCGGCTTTCCGGCGTCTTCAGCTTGTGCGCGGAGCAATGCTCGGTGCCCACGGCGAAGTCCGGGCCTAATTTCGCCACCCAGTCGTTGAGCACGCTGCCATAGTTGGCGTCAACCACCAGAAGCATGCCGCCGCGATTCAGATAATCCAGCCATTGGCCGGCGTATGGCCCCATATCAACAGTATGCGAGTAATTGGCGACACTGCTCGCGATGACCAGATCGAAATCGGCCAGGCGCTGACTCAATTCCGGCAAGGCCGTGTTTTCCACTTTTTCAGTGACCGACGTCAACTGCGCCAAGGCAGAGTCAAATTCTTTGAAGAAACTCTTTTTCCCATCGGGCCAGTCGCTGTAGACCACGGCGATCCGCGGTTTCGCCATCAACGCCGTCAAGGGCAGGAAAATCATCGTCAGCCACCATCGCCACGCCATCTTGTCTTCTCCCGGTCTTGCTGATTGCTCTTTCGAGGTTACTTTTCTGGGAACGATACGAGGAGTCAACTATATCTTTCATAATCCCTCCAGACAAGGAAAGAAGAAACGATGAAACTCACATGGACGCGTACAGCCCTGCCGAAAAATCTTGCCTCCCTCCTGGAAACCCTGGGCGAAGAATATCCCCTGCAAGAAGTCGAGGGCAAGGCTGATTTGGTTTTTGAGCAAGCGACGCGCCCGGAAGAACTGTCGGTCCGGCGCGAGGATGGGCAATGGTTCATCCGCGCCGGGCGTAGCCATGGCTTCGCCCGCGGCGTCGGCCTGGCCCTGGCCGACATCGAAACGACGGAACACATCGGCTTCTCAACCTTTGGCTTCCTGCTTGACTGTACGCGCGGCAATATCGTCACGGTTGAAGCCTTCAAGCGCTGGCTGCGACGCTTGGCGCTGCTGGGCTACAATGTCGGCATGATTTACGTCAAGGACGCCTATCAGCTTCCCGACGAGCCCTTTTTCGGGTTGATGCGAGGCGCGTATTCGCAGGATGAAATCCGGGCGATTGATGCATACGCACAGAAGCTCGGCATTGAGATTATGGCCTCAATCCAAGCCCTCGGCCATGTCGAGCCAATCATGCAGTACTGGGCCTATCACAAGGTCAAAGACACTGCCAGCACCCTGCTGGTTGATGAGCCGGCGACCTATGTTTTGCTGGAGAAGATGATCGGCTTCTGGAGCGAGGCGCTGGAGTCGCGGCGCATCCATCTGGGCATGGACGAGACACACGATCTCGGACGTGGTCGCTTCATGGACCTAAACGGCTATGAGCCCCCGATCAACATCTACAACCGCCATTTGGGCAAGGTCTGCCAAATCTGCGACCGGCTGGGGCTGAAGCCGATCATCTGGGCGGACATGTTCTTCCGCTTCGCCAACAAGAGCCAATCCTATTATGAGCCGGATGTGAAAATCGCCGACGAAGTCCGCCGAATGATTCCGCCGCAGGTACAACTGTCCTACTGGGACTACTACCATCGCGATAAAGAGACTTATGTGACCATGCTGACCAAGACGCGCGACCTGAACAACTCACGCCCCTTCATGGCCTCCGGCGTCTGGACTTGGGACTCGCTGTGGACGGATTATGAACAGACGGCGGCAACCGTCAAGCCCTGTATTGACGCCTGCCGCCAAGTCGGCGCCGACGAATTGATCTTCACCATGTGGGGCGATGATGGCGGCCATTGCGATATTGATTCGGCCCTGGCCGGTCTGGCCATGGCCGCCGACTACGCCTATAAGCCTGACGGCGGCAGCGACGGGCCGGAACTGCGCCGGCTCTTCCAAGCCGCCTGCGGCACCTCCTACGACCGGCAACTGATTGCCGGCGCTCTGGCCATGACCTGCTTCAAGGAAGACGGGACAGTGCTGCGGAAAATCAGGGATAAGACCACCTTGTGGGACGATCCGCTCATGGGCATGGGCTATTACGGCCTGGACAAGGCCAATCCCGGTGTCTGGGAAGAGGTACTGACGCACTACCGCGGCATCCTGGCAAAATTGGCCGACCATCGCGACGACGACGCGGCCGGGGACATCGGCCATGCCTGCCTGCTGCTGGAACTGCTGAGCGCTAAAATCGTCTTCCGCCGCGATTTGCTGGCCGCTTACCGTAACCGCGACCAGACAGCGCTGGCATGGTTGGCTGACGAGGGCGTTAACGAGGTGATAATGCGCTTCCAGGCCTTCGGCGATTCGTTCCGCCGGCGCTGGTTCCAAAGCTGCAAGAGCTACGGCCTGGAGCTGTTCCAGATCCGTATGGGCGCTCAAATGGAACGCTACCGGGAGACCTCGCGCCGAATTGGAGAATTGCTTGACGGCAAGGCCGAAGCGATTGATGAGCTCGATTATGACGGCGGCGCCATCTTCACGCCATTCAAGTTCCTGGCCAGCGCCACTGGCTGTTTCTTCGTTTGAACATAGTTAATTTTTGCGAGGTGGGAAAAGGCGCTCCCCTTTTCTCACCCTCGCGCCCCTCCCACCTATCCCATCCCGGTCCGGCGCCCTGCCGGAGGACATTCACGCGGCACGGCGGCATGCCAAAGCTGCTCGTTCAACACTCCACACTGTACGTTCCCTGGCTGAAACATGCCGTTTCCTAAAACCGGGAACAACCGTTTTAAGACGTCCGACCTAAGGAGCTGTACAGAAAATAAGTTTACATTTCCAGTTTCTTTTGGCAGTCTTCTGTAGCGCCTCTCCGAGGCGCTTGATTTTTAGGGGCGCCCACCCCAGGCTAAAGCCTGGGGTTAAGCATGGTTAAGCGCCTACGGCGCAAGATTTCGCATC
>JAAZKQ010000101.1 GCA_012799755.1 Lentisphaerota bacterium
AAAAACAACCCTATAAAAAATCAGTGTTCATCTGTGTCCATCCGTGGTTAAAAAAGGCTGTGGACGGAGTCCACCCTAAGCCTCTTCGTATGATTCGTGGTCAAAAATGGGTTGTGCGCGTCCTTTTTCTGCGGAATCACCGCGCCGTTCTGGCCAGTTTTCGATTGACCCCGCCATCCAGGACAATCGTTTCGCCAGATAAGAAGCCCGCCTTTTCCGAGCACAGAAAGACGGCCAGGTCGCCGACGTCTTGGGGAGTTCCCGTTCTGCGAACCGGAATGCCTGCCGCGACTTCTTCACCATTATAGTCCGGTCTGGACGTCATCCGCTCGACCTCGATATAGCCGGGTGCGATGGTATTGACCCGGATGCCTTTGGGGCCGGCTTCCAATGCCAGCGCGCCGCTCATGGCATGGATGGCGCCCTTGCTGGTGGCATAGAGCACCCTGCCCGGAACGGTTGTGTTCATTTGCACCGAACCAATGTTGATGATGCTGCCCCCTTGTTGCATCAAAGCGATTTCCCGCAGGGCGCAGAACAGCGTGCCTTTGATATTCACATCGGTCAATTGGTGATAGATGGCTTCGTCAATGGCTTCCAGCGGAACAGCTCCCGGGTCCCAGCCGGCATTGTTCACCGCGGCATCCAATGTGCCCCATTGCTCTTTTATCGCAGTAAACATGGCTTCCAGTTCGGACATCTTGGAAAGGTCCGCACGGAAAGTGAATCCCTGGACGCCCAGGCTCTGTATCTCCGCCAGCAACCCGGCGGCCTCGGCCGGATTGGAGCGGTAGTGCAAAAAAAGGTCGGCGCCCGCCTGCGCAAAGGCCAAAGCGATGCCACGCCCAATCCCTTTCCCCGCTCCCGTAATCAGGACTTTTTTGCCTCGCAATTCATTCATTGGCAAACTCGGTTTTGATTTTTTGGTAAAGGGTCTCAAAAAGCTCCTCATATATCGGATCGCTGGCAAATCCCGGATGGCGGCAGTAGTCGTTGGCAATCAAACCGCGTTTTTTCAGAATGCGTTTCTCGAAATAGATGATTTGTTCGACGTTTTGACGGATATGATTCAAGAGGTCGTTGAGTTTTCCGTGCACCCGCAGCGCTTCGGCCTCATTGCCGGCCAGCAAGGCATCCCAAATCTTGCGGTAAATATCCGGCATGGACGGGCCGGGCATGACGCCGTAAGCGCCACGCTTGAAGCCTTCGATCATCTGGAAGCCGGCATTTCCCACAAAAATCTTGCGGTCGGTCGGCAGCATTTTTGCCAAGGAGCTGATATAGGCGCCTGGCGGCTTGCATTCGATTTTGAAATAACGCAGGTTTTGATGCTTTTCAGCAAGTTGGGCCAGGACACTCGGTGGAATGGCCACTCCGGTCTGATCAGGCGCATACTGGATCATCAATGGCAATTTGACCGCTTCGCACAAAGCGTCCAGGTGTTCAAACAGTTCTGTTCCAGCCGGCTTCAGGAAGAATGGGGGGAGGACCATCATGCAGTCGGCCCCGGCATCCTCGATCTGTTTGGCCCGGCGAATGGCTGAAATCGTGGAATGCTTCGTGTTGGAGATGATGACCGGAGCCCCGTTTTTATGACAGACCTCCACTGAAGCGCTGATCAGCGCTTCTTCCTCATCCGTGTCAAACTTGTAATATTCCCCTGCAATCCCAAACAGGGTCAGCGCCTGGGCACCAAGGCCAATCAGTTTTTCACAGCAGCGGACGTATCCCAGCACATCAACAGAGCCGTCATCATGATATACAGCCGGCGCTATCGGACAAATTCCCTTGATTTCCATTGTTACCTCAATCTGTTAATGGACAACGTCTTGTGACAGGAGCAATCCTGAATCCAAGCAGCAATACCCGGAAAACACCCCAAAAAACTTAGCAACCTGTTGGTTTGCAGCATATTATATGTGCTGCCAATATTATCTTTCCATTCACCAACGAGGTTGCCGACAATAAAGCTAATGTTGAGTTCAGAAGAAATCAATTCCAACGGCGGTCATTCCTTGGTCAAGGAGCAAGCGGCCAGCCGTTGACAACAGCCATTTTTTCCTGCCTTTGGTTTTCAGCGCTCAAATGCCTGGGAGAAAATGTTTTGGCGGCAGAGCGGTCAGAATGACCGCAGGAACAGAGTTGTCAATCGGTGACCGACTACAAATTCAGTAGCGATTTTGCTTTCCATGTCTGGATAAAATCATATGCACATATTATGATATGCTTGCAAAATTATCCGGGAGCCAGGCCATGAAGACCGCAATCGAAGAAGCCAGGCAACGCATCCGCGAAATCGGCGGTACCGTGCGTACCCGCG
>JAAZKQ010000102.1 GCA_012799755.1 Lentisphaerota bacterium
GTCCAGGGGGTCTCAGTTGTCCAATCCATGGGATCATGCCTTATGAGTCGTGAGTCCTCGCCCCAACGCCGCCGCAATTCGTTCCATCGGTCTCAGCGTCCCTTGGACCGGCCAATTATCAATGGGTGACCGCTTACATTTGGATGCGCCCTTCGTTAAGACGCACGAATTCACGAAGAAGCTTCAGGCCCAGACCTCCAGGGATTGGCCCTGTCTTCGTTGTGTGACCATCCTGCAGGGCCCACAAAATCGCCTTGTCCGAACTCAGTGATAATCTCAACTCCTTCTCGATTTTTTGCCTGAAACCAATACCGGCGTCTGTAAGCGGTCACCGATTGATAATTGGCCGTTTTCTGTTACCTTGCAATTGAACCCACCTTTCGTGTCTGCTATGTGGCACGCCTTCAGCGTGCTGTTTCTTGTGGGGGCTTCCCTGGGGTTGCGCCGCAGGCGCAACCCCAGGCTGGTATGTGGTACGCTTTCAGCGTACAATTTTGTCGTTTGCAGCAGGAATTCGGCAAACGGCGCCAAACGTGCGTCTTCCGGCAGAGTAGAAGCGGCTTCCAGCCGCTTTCGAGCACGCATTGCCCGCCTGACCGCTGTTTGCACCCAGCCATGTCTGTTTTCAGAGAGTGCCACTACCGATGGGTGACCGCTTGCCGCGCGACAAGGCTAATGGCTTGGCTGGTGGTTGGCTGCGCTGTGACTATCCGCCGGGCCTTCGCCGGCTGTTGGCTCGGCAGCGGTGCCGGGCCAAACTAAAATCGCGACGTGCTTGTTGCTGTGGCGGTTATTCCAGGAAGGACAGGATGGAGCGTCGGTAGATGCCGTTTTGCCAGCCGTTTTGTCGGTTGGCGTGGAGCTGTTGCCATGCTTCGGGGATGGCGGCGAGTTGCTGACGGCAGTCCGGCTGAGAGCGTCCTGCTTGTTCGGCGACGAGCATGGTCTTCGTTTGCTCAACGGGCAGGTATTCAGTCCAGTTAATGTTCACGCTGTGAAGGCGGCCGTCGCCTCCCCGGACAGTCTGGGAGTCCGTTCGGGGCTGGCCCTTATAGCCTGATGCGGTCACGGCAATGACCGACGCGCCTTCGATCTGGTTGAGCTTTTGCGTCTTGAGAATGTTGCGGGTGATGCTCTTGGGATGCTGGAAGAATTTTTCGCCGTGATAATTGGCCAGAGATTCGTGTTCCCAGAACGAGGCCTGCCAGTGCTCAGGGCTGTCATGGGTGGCGCCGTTATGGCTGGTCTCTTGATACAAGGGGATGGTCAGCAGCGGCGCCAGGGCGAAATAAAAGGCCTTGAAATACTCTTCGCAGGTTTTTTGGAAAAAAGTCCTGGCATCCTTCACATGGTAGCTCGCAAATCTTTTCGGGTCGTTGTCGAGCTGGATTTGATGCAGATGTTTTGGGTAGATGGCATTGAGTTTGCCTTTTTTCACGAAGGTGAAATCATCGCCGAAGCCGATTTTTTCCTTGTCCCTGAGGAGCTTCAGCATTTGCTGCTGGGCCAGCGGGGTGAAGAGCAGGCGGAAGGCAACTTCGTCGTTTCGGTCGGTGGCATGGAAAAAAGCCTCGAAATCGTGGTTGGCCATCAGCGTGTACTGCGATTCGTCTTTCAGGTTGCTGGAGAACTTCTTCAGTTTGCTGATGACGCGTTTTTTATGCAGGGTGTGGATGATGCCGTCCTTGTCATCCGAGAGTGCCGAGGGCGTGCGTGAGAAGCTCAGCTTGGGCGCGGCCTTATTGCCGTAAAGCAGGAATTTCTCTTCGGAATAGACCGGAATCGGCTTGGTGATTCTGGCCACCAGGGTTTCGTGCCGATACTCGGTGCGCTCTTTCCCGTCCTTGTCCTTGACCTGCACCGTCCAGGAGATCCGCTTGTGTCCGGTATAGGTTTTTTCGCCCCAGCGCATCTTCAGCGTTTCTCCGAGGACGAAGGGATTGCCGTCGAGGCTGCCGCTTTGGGCAAAGCGTACGGATTGGCCTTCGTTGAAACTGTCGTCCAGGTCAAAGTCCTGCTGGAGTTCTTGCAGGCGCAAGGTGGTGAAAAATGGGTCGAAGTGAATGTTGGGGATAGTCTGGGTGATGAGCTTGGCGGCCATGTCCCAATCATAGAGTTGATTGAGCGGATTCACCTGGGCCCAGGCTTGGGCTTTCTGCTCCTCTAGCTGGCCGGACAAGTCCCTGGCCACCGCCGCCGAACGGCGGTACTTGGGCACAAGGACCTTGCCCAACAGCACGCCGAATAGGGTCACCCCGACCGCGCACGCGAGAGTCTTCAGCAGGGCACGCAGGCGGTCGCCTTCCACGAAGGAATTAAAACCATCCAGGAGGGCAAAAACGGCGACGAGAACCAAAATGATGATGGCGAAGGCCGCAATCACGACCAGAAATTGCCATAGCCCCCGCCGGCGCCGGACAGTGCTGTGCTCTTTCTCCAGCCGGACGATGTTTGCAACGGTTTCGGCGTTCTTCTTTTCGTCCACGCCGGAGGCTTCGAGGAGGCTGGCGAACATCTCACGGGTCAGGCTGGCGAACTTTTCCTGAAATTCCGTGCGGTATCGGTCCAGGGGCTCATAGACATCGTCAATCAAAAGAATGTTTCCCTGGCTTTGGCTTTGGTTTCGGCCGAGGCGGTAAAGGGTATTCTGGTGGTGTAGCCGGCTCGTGCCGCGACGATCATGCGCGTCGGCCAGGAGAAGATGTCAGTGTTCCATTGGTTGATGGTGTCGTTGTACAGGGCGCGGGCGGCGGTGATTTCTTTTTGCAGGTAGCTGTTTTGTTTCATGGCGTCAGCGATGGCCGCATGGGCCTTGAGATCAGGATAAGCCTCGACCTGCGGAAACAGTCGGGCGAAGGACGCATCAATTTGCCGGGAGACCTCATTGCGTTCGCCTTCCTGCAGGCGACCGCCGCGGAAAGCGGCGACGGATTTCATCACATCCTTGTCCAGGTCAATGGCCTTGGCTACCAACGGAGCGACATTTTGCAGGATTTGCACCCGTTGTTCCAGGTAGTTGTCAATTTGCGACGCGTCCGCCTGAATTTTCTGTTGCAGTTGCCGGAAGTAGTTGGCGGCGCTGATTTTCATGAAGAGAAAAATCAGCCCCGGGAAAATTCCGCAGAGCCAGAGCATGATTTCAAAGAGAGTCGAGCCGAAGCCGACTTTCACCGGCAGCTGACGCTCAATCACATTGACGTCTCGTCCCTCGGCGTTGACATTGCCTGTCAGTTCATCAAGTTCATTCGCCATTGGTTCTGATTCCTTTGGTTGAAAGTATCTCGTGACGCCGTTGTTTGCATAGGAAGCATTGGTTTGCAGTGGTCCGTATTCAGGACAATGAAAGCTGCCGCCTCAGCGACTTAGTACTTAAATATCAGGCCGACTTAAATGCAAACCGGATTCGCAGGCATTAACGGTATTTTCAGTGGACATTGTGGACAGGGTGGACGGGCACGCTGCAAGTGTGCGACATAGTAGCCCAAGGCAAGCGTCCACTTTCAGACGCATGCAGGAAAAAGGGAAAGAAAAAAGCCTGCAACTCAACGAATTACAGGCTTTAAAATGGTCGGGACGGAGAGATTCGAACTCTCGACCTTTTGACCCCCAGTCAAAC
>JAAZKQ010000103.1 GCA_012799755.1 Lentisphaerota bacterium
CGTGAGACAAGCAATCTGCGGGAATCTGACCCAATCGGCGAAAAAACCAGCGGCGTGACTCGGCAGCGCCGCGCAGCGGCGATGCGAGACATGCCGCTAATAATCTGCGCCAATCTGCGTAATCTGCGGATAAAAAATGTCTGTTATCAATCGCTGACCGCTTGCGTAGCACCATGCTTTTTTCACCACCCGTCATGGCTTTATTGCGGTCTCGGGATACATTCTGTAGGTTATGCACCGCCGCGCCGCACGATGTCGGCGTCACGGGGCCACATCTCTACCAACAGGAGCCATCATGCCCATTTACGAATACAGCTGTCCCGACTGCGGAAATCAGTTCAGCCATCTCCACAAACGCCTTGACGAAACTGCTCCGGCCTGCCCGAAATGCCAAGGCGCCAATGTGCGCAAGCGCATATCGTCCTTCAGTACCCGCGGCACAACGACGGCGTCGTCCTGCGCAGTGGCCGACAGCTGCCCCGCCGCAGCCGCCGGCGGCCACCAGTGCTGCACCAGCTGTCGCCATCGCTAATTGCGCGCGCCGAGTATTCGCCCGCCCTGTGAGCCCCAGACGGGAGTATCACCCATGAGCATTCCACGCATCTTACCCAATGACCCCCACTGGTTTGACCGACGGCTGTTGACCGTGCACCACAATAACTTCGCCTATCGCGCGGATATGCCACCTGATGTTGAACACTGGAAGCGCCGCCGAGACTTCACCCGCAGCCAGGTCGCTCTGGCCGCCGGCCTGCGTCCGATGCCCCAAACCATCCCCCTCAAACCGCAGATCTGGGGCCATTGCAATCACGAAGGCAGCGTCATTGCCAAAATTCGCGTCGAGACGCTCCCCGGGCTAATCCTCACCGGCAATATCTTCTACCCAGAGAAGATCAAAAATCCGGCGCCGGGCATTCTTTGCCCACACGGCCACTGGCAACAGGGACGCATTCATCACGACGAGCGCGGCTCCGTCCCCATGCGCTGCCTCATGCTTGCCCGCCTCGGCTTTGTCGTCCTCTGTTATGACATGATCGGCAAGAACGACAACGACCAGCTCTTGCATGCCTGGCCACTGGATATCGCCAATGACGCCAGTCTCGCTGGTGTCAGCCCTTTTGGTCTGCAAACCTGGAATAGCCTCCGTGCCCTTGATGTCCTCTGCGAACTTCCCGAAGTCGATCCCCAACGCATCGGCTGTACCGGCACCTCCGGCGGCGCCTCCCAGACCTGGACGGTCACGCTGCTGGATGAACGTATCAAGGTCATCGCCCCCGTCTGCATGCTCTCATCGCATTTCCAAGGCGGCTGCCAGTGTGAAGAAGGACCGCTGCTGCGACTCTGCGGCGTCACCAGCTTTGACGTTCTCTCTGCTATCGCGCCGAGGCCATTGCTGCTGCCCTCCGTCACCACCGATTGGACCAACCTCAACCTGCGCTACGAAGTCCAGGAACTGCGCAAAGTCTATGAGCTCTTCCATGCCGGCGACGCCATCAAGGCCTTTCAACTCGACGCGCCACATAATTACAACCGCGAAACCCGCGAACGCGTCTATCCTTGGTTCACTCACTGGCTCCTCAATCAGTCCCTCCGCGAAAGCATTCCCGAAGACGACGTGGCCGTGCCGTCGCCGGAGATTCTCCTCCACAGCCCCAAACCCGCCACGCCGAGCGAAGCGTCCACCCGCCAAGCCATCAGCCGGCTCAAAACCGCCTACTGCGCCCATGCCCTGCCATCCCCGCAGGATAAAAAGCAGCTCGCCGATCTGCGCAACCAGCATATTGCGCTGCTCAGCGATGTCATCCATGACGACCTTGAACTCCGCGACGTAGTCGTCCGCGTCACCTGTCCTCAATGGCGTCTCAACAACGCCAAGGCCGCCGGCC
>JAAZKQ010000104.1 GCA_012799755.1 Lentisphaerota bacterium
CCGGAAACGTTGAACGCCTCGCCGATGGCGGTCGGATTGCCGATGGACAACATGATGGACTGGACGACATCCTTGAGTCCGACAATGTGCCGTTTGCCGGCCCGGCCGTCGGCATGCCGCAAGCAGGCAACCGCATCTCTGCCTTCCGTGAAGAAGGCTTTTTGTTCCGGCGTAGTCGCCCAGTCCTCCCAAACGGGCACGCCGAAGTTCGGTTCTTTGAGGGTGATATGGGCAAGGAAATCGTCTTCGGCATGCACCCAGGAAAAGCGGAGGACGGTAATTGGCAACTGCCACATGATCCGGAACTGCTCGCACATTGTTTCCTCAAGAACCTTGGACAGCGGATAGTAGCCCGGATAGCCCGCATGGGGAAAGCTCTCCGCAATCGGGACCGGCCGAGGGTAATAGTAGATGCCGGCTCGCGCGTCCGACCCGGCTTGAATGTACTGGCGGATATGTCCGGCCCGCTTGCAGGCATCCAGCAGATAGAAGGTGCCTTTCACATTGGCGTCGAGGAACAGGTCCCGTCTTTCCTTGACGTTGGCCAAGTGAATAACCGCATCCATATCCTTGATCAGCCTGTCTGCCAACTCCGGGTCGCGCAAGTCGCCCTGCACCACCTCCACGCCATTCGCCGCAGCGGCCCTAAGTCCATCGTTGTACTCAAGAGCCCGGACGGCATAGCCCGCGCTCAGCAATTCCGGAATAGTGGCCTTCCCAATCTTTCCACTCGCGCCCGTAACCAATACATTCTTGATTTTCAGGTTCATGTTGTCATTCTCCAGCCTGTTGTTGTTCTCTCTCTCGGCCTGGCGCCGGGGGGCGTGGTCGAGCTATCGTTCAGTCTTGGTAATTTTATGACGTTGTGGTTCGCGGTTTGTGATGTGGAGTGCTTGCCGGTGGCATTCCTCCAGCGATGAGTTCGGGTTTGAGCAGCTTGCGCCAGGTCGCGTCTTTCTGCTGTTGTCCTTGTCCAAAACAGGAGAGCAGGAATTGGCAGGCTTCATCTGCCATCGCCTGCGTGTTTTGGCGGATGGTCGTCGGAGGCGACGTCAACACCCGCAGCGACGCCAAATCGTCTGCGGTTAGCAGACAGGGCTCGAATGGGTCGAAACCCACCGTCACGAGGTCGTCAGGAATCCGCAGATGACGTTCGCGGCAGGCATCAAGCAGGCCCATCAGCAGGCGATGCGATTCCAGGAATATCCCCGTACCAGGGCCTCGCTTGTCGAGCAAGGCACGGCACGCCTTGCTGACGGCGGAGCGCTCAGGGGAACAGAGGAAGAAATCGTCTGCCGGAAATTGTGCCGTACTCCCGATTATTGCCTCGCGGACACCGGCCACCCGTTCCTCCAAGGCCTGGTTGCGCCGTTCTTCGCCAAGGTAAAGAACGCGGGTGACGCCCTGCTTCAGTAACCATGCCGTGCCGGCAGCCGCCCCGCCGCGATTATCCGCTGCCACGTAATGGAAGGCTTCGTCGGGGTAGTAGCGGTCGAGCATCAGGAGCGGAACTCGGCGCAGGTGGATGTCACGGAGGAATGTCAGGTTGGCGCCGCCGGCCACCGGAACCAGAATCAGGCCGTCAACGAAGCGTGCGAGAAGATTGTCAAGCTGCTGTCGCTCGTGAAGCGCTTTGTCCTTGCTATTGCAGATAATCGTCTGATAGCCCTCAGTTGCCAGGCGGGTTTCAATTCTGTGGAGTAGCTCCGGATAAAACAAGGTCGTCAGGTCCGGCACCACGACGCCGACCGTTCGCGTGGTCCTTCCTTGCAAACTGCGGGCGATAATGTTCGGCCGATAGTGGAGTGATGCCGCCAGCGCCAGTATCTCCTCCCGCTTCTCCGAACCAATTCGGATCTGGCGGCCGTTCAGAACTCTGCTCACTGCCGTTTTCGATACCCCGGCTCGCTCGGCGATGTCGCCAAGGGTGGTATTGTGGCGTTCAGCTTCTTCGCGAATCATGATGCACCGCGTGGCCTTGTTTGGTTTAACGATTGACCATGGTGAAAAAATACACCTCAGCTGCTGTCCCGTCAAATCGTGGCGCTGAAAACAGAACAAGAAGCGCAAGCGGTCACTCATTGATACTGGTCACGCCGGCAGTCTTTTCAGCTGTAGTGCCTTTACAAGGCACTGCCTCATGGGTGCTCGCCACCCCAGGTTAAAGCCCATAAGCGTTAAGTTGTTTCCGTTGAATCGTACCGGGAAAATAGTGGTGTGTGTTGTGACTGACGTCCCCAGATGCCCAAGCATAAAGACACACGCTTGGGTTTGCTCTTTGATTTGCCTCGGAGA
>JAAZKQ010000105.1 GCA_012799755.1 Lentisphaerota bacterium
CAACGATGTGTGGACACAAGGGGTGATGAGACGCTACGGCGTGGCGAGTTTCGACCTGTTCGTTTCAACCGCAACGATGTGTGGACACAAGGGGTGATGAGACGCTACGGCGTGGCGAGTTTCGACCTGTTCGTTTCAACCGCAACGATGTGTGGACACAAGGGGTGATGAGACGCTACGGCGTGGCGGGGTCTGACGACTCGCAGCTCGTTGCCGGGCTGTCCGTTTTTTCTAAAACAGTGAGCGGGCTTCCGCCTGAGTCATGTCCCACTCGGGCTGGATGGGTGCACGGGCGATAACGATGTATCAGTGGCTGGCCGCTTGCCTTCAGTCGGACTTATCTGTGGCGCCGTCCGGCGGGCCGAAGAGCGCGTCTCGGCAGCTGTTGTTCCGGGCGCGGCCCCGTCCCGCAGGCCGAGCAGGAAAGCCTTGGCGCAATTGCCGATGGCGCCGCGGCGATAACCGCCTTCCTGGATGACCACAGTCGGCAACCCCAGTTGACCGATGGCCTTGCCGATGTCACCAAAGTCCGTGGCCTTGAGGTTCCAGGTGCCGGTGGGATCGCCGGTGGCGGTATCCAGCCCGAGGCAGATCAGCAGATAGGCCGGCTTGAAGTCGCGGATACGCCGCAGGGCCCGAGCGAGAGTATGCAGATAGAGCTGGGCATTAATCTTTTCCGGCAGGGGATAATTCTGGTTATAGCCGGTACCGGCACCCTCGCCGACTTCCTCGGCAAAGCCGGTGAAATAGGGATAGGCGAAGCGTGGATGGCCGTGAATAGACAGCGTCAGGACGTCTGCTCGTTCATAGAAGATGTCCTGCTGGCCATTGCCGTGGTGGTAATCAATGTCCAGCATGGCGACGCGCCCAAAGGGGCTGAGGTACTGCGCGGCAATGGCGGCGTTGTTGAAATAACAAAAGCCGCCGAAGATGCCTCGCTCGGCGTGATGGCCGGGCGGTCGCACCAAAGCATAAGCAATTCTGCGGCCGGCGAGGACTTCCCGCGCCGCAGTGAGGGCGCAATCCACGCCGCGTCGGGCAGCGATATAAGCCTGGCGACTGATGGGCGTGAAGGTATCCAGACAATAGTAGCCGGCGCGGACTGGCAAATCCAGCGGCGGGCGCGAGCGGTTACGCAGCGGAAAGACATAGGGATACAAGGGCTTGCGATCATCAATTTGGACCGATACGCGCTTGAAGTAGCGGAAGTAGCCAGGGTCATGCACCGCCATAATCGCCGCGTCGGGAAAATGCGCCGGCGGCAGCTCGGTGAAGGCGTCGCTGCTTGCCAATGCCTTCCGGATGGTCTTTATCCGCGCCGGCGATTCGACATAGCCGCGCTCGTGAACATGGTGGATTTCGTGTTGGTCGCTGACCACCACGGCGATGCGTCCCAGGGTTGAGGGACTGGACGCCGGGCTCTCTTCAACGCTGTCATGCCCTCCGTCGTAGCGCGGCGCCCGCAGTTGTACGGGATCGTCCTTGATGGACGCCAGCACCATGCGGACGTAGTCCGGCCCGCAAATATCCGGGTATTTGCGTTGCAAGATCGCCTTGATCACATTGCGCAAGTAGTCTGGACGCAGTTCCGTGCCTTGGCCAAGATCGTCAAAGACCAGATATGGCGGATTATCACCGCCGACTGTGACTGGCGTTTCATAGGCCGTGCCGATGATGGGCCGTGCGCCATAGCGCTCGTAGAAGCGCAGGCGGGCGCGGTTCTGCTTGAGCACGTCCGGGTCGCGGCAGAGCGCCGGGTCGTCCGGCAGACATTCGTAAAACACTCCGCTGACGCCGAGGGACAGCGCTTCGCTGCGAACGCGGTCGTAGAGGGCGCCGCCCACGCCGCGGCCGGCCAGTCGGCTCGCGCTGGCGAGGTAGTCCAAATAAGCAAAGGACAGCTCGGCGTCGTGATCAAGCAGGGCCATCCCCAACAGCTGTTGTTGCTGGTCCTCGGCGACGTAGAGTATCGTTCGAAAACCGTATTTGAGCGGGTATCGCAGAAGCTCTGGAACGCGGTCTATTTTCTTCTGTTCCAAGTCGACGAACTGCTCCCGCAGCAAGTCCTGTGCTTGTGTCAAGGTAAGCTGGTTGATGGGCGAAATGTCGTCAAAGACTCTGCGGATGCGAAACATCGTGATGCTCCCTGGATGCTGTGTGATAGTACGGTGCTATTACAATAGCCAACCATCGAAAGCTGTAAACGACCACGCACAAAAAAGCGATCATCGCCGCGTGGGTGCTCGGGAGCCGGGGCTCAGAACAAGCAGGGGTTAAAGAGTCCAGGAGTCCATCGGCGTTGCTTGCCAAGAATCCGCGCCTTGATCTACCCAACGCCGGAAAAGCTGATATTGTATGCCTGTCATTAGGTGTTACTACAGGAAAAATCACATTTCCAAGTTGCCACTATAGTGAAAGGACAGATCATGCGCCCGCTGAAAATGATGTTGTTAGTTGCCCTGCCCGTGAGTCTGGCCTTGGCCGAAGGCCTGCCGCCGCCAAGCGTTGACGAAGTCGTGGCGAAGATTCGCCCCGACCGCCCGCGGCTATTCATCAACCAGGACATGCTGCCGGAGCTGCGCGACTACGCCAACGGCACCGCCAAGAGCTATCTCTCGGTGCTTCTGCGCAAGGCCGATCGCTATCAGCCGGCCGCTGAGTTGGAATTCCGACCAGAGTACGTGCGCATTGACGACGAGGGCCGCATGGTCTTCATCCGCAATCGTGGCGACCAAAACGCCTGTGAATACGGCGTCAAGACCGACGGCGGTTTTCCCGCCAATGAATGCGCCCTGGCCTGGCTGATCACCGGCAAGGAAGAGTACCGCGTCAAGGCCATCGCCTACTTGCGTCTGCTGGTGAAATTTGTGCAGTTGGCGGATCATTCGCGGATTTTGCCCAATTGGTACAACTTCTCGCGCACTTGTGGCCTGGCCGCCTACGACTGGCTTTACGACACGCTGACGCCGGAGGAGCGGCGAGAAATTTTGCTGCCCTTGCTGCAACACATCAAGCACATGCAAAACCCAGGCTACCAGCGCAATGGCGGCGGCGCGGAATCGGGCTATTATGGCGAGCCGACGCTACGCTGGTATGGCGGCCTGGTCGGCTACAAAGCCGGTGTTGACGACGCCCTCGCCGAGGAGCTCCTCCGCCCCGGCTACGAGCACTACGTCGCCGTCATGCGCCGCCGTGACGAAGTGTCCGGCGGCAAGGGTCTGCTCATTTCCCCCACCGTCGGCTACTGCTTTGGCGCCTATCCCTGGGCAAGCTACAACTTCCTGCATTCACTGCACTCGGCCTGCGGCATTGACGGGCGACAACACTGGATTCACATGCGCGACTACGCCAACTACTTCAGTTGGATGAGCATCCTCGGCGCCGATGGCCGTTTTTACGAATTTGGCTGGGGCGACGCTTTTCACGGTAACAATATCATCGGCACCGGCCTGATGTACACGCACTTGGCGCAGGCCATCCATTTCTACGGGCGTGACTTTCCCGAGCAAGCAAAGATCACGCAGGCGATCATGGCTCTTCTGCCTGGCGGCAAGCGCATCAACACCGGGAGCTTCCCTTTTACGCCATTCCTGCTGACCAACTTCGACGCCGATGCCGCCATTGAGAATCCCGAAGCCGTCATCAGCGATGGTCGGCTCGGCGAATTCTTCCCCTCCTACGGGCTGGTCAATGTGCGCTCGGGTTTCCGCGCCGACTCAACCTACGCCTCTTTCAAGGTCGGCGCCAAGCACGACGGCCATCAGCACTACGACGAGAACAGCTTCATCATCTACAAGCACGGCTTTCAGGCCCTGGACACCGGCACCCGCGGCGACACGGAGCACCACTTGGTTTATTACCCCCAGACCGTCGCCCACAACAGCGTCCTGATCCGCATGGATAACGAGCCCCTGCCCCGCCACTGGTACCCGGCCAATTCACCCAAAATCACCGTGCCGCTCTTCAGCGACGGCGGCCAGAATGTCCGTCGCAAGG
>JAAZKQ010000106.1 GCA_012799755.1 Lentisphaerota bacterium
CGCGCAGCGGCGATGCGAGACATGCCGCTAATAATCTGCGCCAATCTGCGTAATCTGCGGATAAAAAATGTCTGTTATCAATCAGTGACCGATTACGCCGAGAGACAAGCGCGCTTGGCCGGCGGCTTGCGCCGGGCCCTGCCGGCCTTATATTCTGTTTTCCACGGCCGGGCAAACGGGGGGACTCTCTCCCGGCACTCTGTGAGCCGGCCTTTTTCTTCCTTCATTTTTTGTGGACGATCTCATGCAGCATCCTTATTTACCCCGCGGTTTATTTGTGACCTTCGAAGGCCCGGAAGGCTGTGGTAAAACCACGCAGATTGGCCTGCTGGAAAAGCACTTGCGCGATCTCGGCTATGATGTCCTGGTCACGCGCGAACCCGGCGGCACGCCCATGGGCGAAGAGCTCCGCCGCATCCTCATGGAGCTGCGCGACGAGCAGATAACTCCCGAAAGCGAACTGCTGCTCTTTGGCGCCAGCCGCGCCCAGCACATGCATGACGTGATTCTGCCACAGCTGGAAAAAGGCGGCGTCGTCCTCTGCGACCGCTTTGCCGATTCCACCACCGCCTACCAAGGCTACGCCCGCAAACTCAACATGGATTTCATCCAGCGCATGCACGAATTGACCCTCTACGGTCGTTGGCCCGACCTGACCCTGTTGCTGGATATATCCGTGGACGAGAGCGAACGGCGCACCCAACAACGGGACGGCGAAAGGCCCGTTGATCGCTTCGCCAAGGAAAACCGCGCCTTCCATTTTGCCGTGCGCGAAGGCTTCCTTGATCTCGCCAGCCACAACCACAAACGCTTCCGGGTCATATCGGCAGATATGCCGGTGGACGAGGTCGCCGCCCGCATCCGCGAAGAGGTCGCTCATGTCCTTCGCTGACTTCGTTGAACGCTATCCGCGACTCTGTCACTATTTGCAACAGGCCAAGGCCAACGACCGCCGCGGCCAGGCATACCTGCTGGTTGGCGACACGCCGGAACTCCTCGAAGACTTCGCCATGGCCTGGGCGCAGACTGCTGCCTGCACGGGCGGCCGCAGCGACGGCGCCGCCTGCGGCAGCTGTCAGCCATGCCGGCTCTTCCAGATGAAGGCCTACCCCGAGTGCTTCGTCCTCAGACCGCAATCCAAATCGCGGACCATCACGGTTGACAGCATGCGGCAATTCGACCATGACCTCGTCTTGGCCGCGGCACCCGGACGCCTGAAAGTCGGCATCATTGTCGAAGCCGAATGTCTGGGCACCGAAGCGCAAAACGCCTTTCTGAAAACTCTCGAAGAGCCGCCCCGCCAAACCATGCTGCTGCTCTTGACAGTAAACAGCCGTCAACTCCTGCCGACGATTCGTTCACGCTGCCAGCTGCTCTCGCTCCTGTGTAATCGCCAGGACTACGGCTTTGCCGTCGAGCAGGGGCTCTTCCCGATCTTGGCGGCTTTGCGCCGCAATGCCGGCGCCAGCGTCGCCGTGCGCGCCGCCGGCAAAATCAGCGCCATCCTCGCCGGACTGCGCGCCGCCGCCGAGGCAGCGGCCAAGACGGACGACGATCCGCGCTGGAAAAATGCTGACGACCCCAAAATCAAAAAACAACTCGAAGAGGAACAGGCCGCCAAGGTCGAGGCCGAGTATATCCGCTACCGCGAAAATCTCCTTGATGCCATGCAGGCATGGTTCTTGCAGCGATTGCTTATCGCCAACGGCGCTGACGAACAACTGCTGCCGCACCCCGAAATGCTCAGCGCCTCGACGGAACTACTCCAGCAACGGCCCGATCCCTGGGAAGCTGAACAGGACGTCCGCACGGTCGAAGAATTTGTCCGCGCCCTCCGTAGCAATGTCGAAGAACGTCTGGCGCTGGACGCCATGTGCCTCAGCATCACCGAGAAAATCGCCGGTCGTTCCGCGCAACCCGCCAAGCGCCGTTGACATAGCAGCGGCGACGGCGTCTCTGTGTAACCGGTCACCCATTGGCAGTGACCCTCTCTGAAAATAGATGTGGCTGGGTGCAAGCAGCGGTCAGGCGGGCAATACGTACTCGAAAGCGGCTGGAAGCCGCTTCTACTCTGCCGGAAGCCGCACGTTTGGCGCCGTTTGCCAAGTTCCTGCTGCAAAACGACAAAATTGCACGCCGAGGGCGTGCCACATACCAGCCTGGGGTTGCGCCGCAGGCGCAACCCCAGGGAAGCC
>JAAZKQ010000107.1 GCA_012799755.1 Lentisphaerota bacterium
CGAAGGCGAGGTGTGGTTTGATGATTTCGAACTCATCTTCACACGCCCGGAGGACGATCCTGAGTGGAGCCACCGCCTGGCTGAGCCCGAAACCATGACGCTGACTGCCCTCAGCGCCGCCGACGCCTGGGAACTCCCCGCTGACCAGTACCCCCTGCGCCTGGTCCTGTCCTATTACAACTTCCAGGACAGCCCCTTGGCCGTGCCCATCGCCACCGTGCCCATCAACCGCCTCAGCGCCGGCAACTTCCGTGACGAGGATTTCGCTCTCTACGACCACGGTCGCCCCCTGCTCTTCTTCCGCTCCGGCGATCAGCTCTGGTTTGCGCTGGGAAACATCCCGCCGCTGAGCGAAAAACAAGTCAATCTCTATCTCCGGGCCGACCGCCGCAACCGCGTTCTGCACAGCGAACAGTCCCTGGCCAGCGAGGTTCTCAGCGACTACGCGGTCAAAACCCGCGATGCCGCCAATCGCGACGCCTACGCCAAACTGCTCCACTCGCCGGCCAACCTGCTGAAAAATCCATCCTTTGAAGACGACAGCGTCTGGACCCGCGCCGGCGAGAATGTGCAGAACGACCGCGTTAAAATGGACTTCGTGAGCGGCGGTCTCTTCGGGCAGCGCCTGGCGCGCATGGTTATTCCCGACAATGCGCCGGGCTGGTTCGGCTTCCGCCAGACCGTTTCACTCAAGCCCCTCACGGACTACATGGTGGTCGTCTGGGGGCGCAGTCTCACGAGTGAGACGTTTTCGCTCCGTTCACACTATTACCGCGCCTCGGAACCCGGCAAACGGCGCTTCGCTTCAGCGCATGGCAACAGCGGCGGCGACTGGACCATGGCCTCGATGTTCCTGCGCAACACCTACAGCGACGGCGTTTTCGAAGTGCATCTGACCCACAACAAGCCCTGTGAGCTCGAGTTCGACGGCGTCTTCATGGCCGAATGCGCCGCCCGTGGCGGCGTCCGCTATGACTGCGCCGTTGACGAGCTCGCTGACCAGCGTCTGCGCGTCTGGCAGCTCGACACCATCGTCAAAGTCTTTCCCTTCACAGAGCCGCCAGTGACGCCGACTCCCACGGCCATCAGTCTGGCCGGCAACGAAGCCGAGAACATCCAACTGGCCCTGCGCAGCAGCGTGCCGCGCCGCCTGAGCATCAGCGCCGAGGCGCCACGACGCGCCGACGGCCAGGCATTGGCGCCGCCGGAAATCCATGTCGTCGGCTATGTGCCGGTGGATTCAGTGAGCGCCTATCCTCAGTTCACGCATCTCAAATTCTACGAACGCTGCATCCCGCCGGCGTCCTTCGGCGAGCGTTATGCCGATCCGCTGCTGCCGAGGCGTGAACTGGAACTGCCCGCCAATGACACGCACGCCGTCTACATCGGCTTCAGCGCCAAGGCCGGCACCCCCGCCGGCAGCTACCACGGCGAAATCCTCTTCCGGGAAGGCACCGAAATTGTTCATCGCGAGCCCTACAGCGTGACCGTCCATCCTTTCGCCATACCCGAGCGCCCCAGCATCAGCGCCATCTTCGACTTCTGCCACCATCCCCGTTTGCCAGGCAACGTGCCCGACATGGCCTACCGCAACTACAGCCGGGTGGACATGGCGCGCTTCCTGGCCGGCAAACGCGTCAGCATTCAGACAAGCGAGACCCTGCGGCCCAAATTTGTTGACGGCGCCGTGGAGCTCGACTTCACGGCCTTTGACGAGTACTGCCAAGTGGCCTTTGCTGAGTTGGGCGTCCCCCTGCACTACCTGCCCTTGGGTGGCACATTGTTCAACTACGGTCACCCGCCCTACACTCGCTACGGTGAAGCGCCCTACGAAGGCAAACACCCCTACGAGGGCGTTGACCGCAGTGTCCTGAGGCCGGAATACCGCGCGAAGATCACTCAGGTTATACAGACTGTCTGGGAGCATGTCAAGGCCAAGGGCTGGGAAAAGCACTTCATGTTCTACATGTCCGACGAGCCTTACCCCAACCGACCGCGCATGGAGCAGATGATCGCCCTCTGCGACATGATACACGAAGCCGTGCCGGAGCTGCCCATTTACGCCAGCACCTGGTCATACGTCCCTGAATGGCTCGGCAAAATTGACCTCTGGGGCATCGGCGTCCAAGGCCAGGCCAGCATCGCCGAAATCGCCGAAATCAAGACGCGCGGCGAGGTTCTCGTCACCACCGACGGCCAGTTCTGCCTTGACACGCCCTACAACGCCCTCGAACGCCTCATGCCGCTCTTC
>JAAZKQ010000108.1 GCA_012799755.1 Lentisphaerota bacterium
CCCCACCCAAAACAGCACGCTGAAGGCGTGCCACATAGCAGACACGAAAGATGGTTTCCATCGCAAGGCAACAGAAAACAGCCAATTATCAATGGGTGACCGCTTACTAAAAAACTGCTAGTCGGTCACTCATTGGTTCCTGCGAGTTGCGGTGCCAAGCTCCCGTGACAGCCTGCAAGCTGCGAAACGATGGACATGGTTTCGTGGTCCGCCATCAGCGCCGGCGCTTGGCCGAGGCGACCGTATTATGCAGCAGCATGGTGATGGTCATGGGCCCGACGCCGCCCGGCACCGGCGTGATCAACGAGGCCTTTTCCTTCAGCGCCGCAAAATCCACATCGCCGACCAGACGATAGCCGCGCGCCGCGCTCGAATCGCTCACGCGATTGACGCCGACATCAATGACCACCGCGCCCTCGCGCACCATGTCGGCCGTAATCGTTCCCGGCCGCCCGGCAGCGGCAATAACGATGTCCGCCCGACGGGTGTGCTCGGCAAGATTCCGCGTGCGGGTATGGCAGACTGTTACCGTCGCATTGCCGCGACTACCCTTTTGTATCAGCATGTTCGCCAACGGCTTGCCGACGATATTGCTGCGCCCCACCACCACGACTTCTGCACCGTCCAGCACAACGCCGCAACGCTCCAGCAACACCAGCACGCCGTGCGGTGTGCAGGGCAAAAAAGCCTCCTCGCCAATCACCATCCGGCCGACATTGACCGGGTGGAAGCCATCAACGTCCTTGTCCGGGTCAATCGCCATGATCACTTTCGCCTCGGAAATGTGCTTCGGCAGAGGCAGTTGCACCAGAATCCCGTGTATGCGCTCGTCCTGGTTCAGGCGCGCTATCAGCGCCAACAGCTCGGCTTCGCTTGTTTCCGCCGGCAGGCGATTGTCATCAGAAAAAATTCCGACCTCCTGGCAAGCCTTTTCCTTTGCAGTGACGTAAGACGTTGACGCCGGATCGTTACCCACCAGCACCACGGCAAGTCCGGGCACCACGCCCGTTGCAGCCTTCAACGCCGCGACCTCGGCCTGCAATTCCGCTCGGATAGTCGCTGACACCTGCTTGCCGTCAATGATTCTTGCAGTCATACATCATTCCTCGTTGCTTGTTCATATTGCGGATCACAGCACACGCCAAAGGGAGCAGCCGAGCCCTCCAGCCGCACCCGGCAAGTCGTCGCCGCGCGGCTCAGAGCACGGCCAGCAGCTCAACCTCGAACACCAGAGTCGAATTGGGGCCGATGGCCGGGGCGGCACCCTGCTCGCCGTAGGCCAGTTCCGGCGGAATGGTCAGACGCGCCTTTCCGCCTACCTTCAACAGCTGTAAACCTTCCGTCCAGCCCGCAATCACCCGGTTCAAGGGGAACTCCGCCGGCTCATTACGGCTATAGGACGAGTCGAATTCCTGCCCATTGAGCAGCGTTCCGCGGTAATGCACGCGCACAGTGTCCGTCGCCTTCGGCTTCACCCCATTGCCCGCTTCGATGATTTCGACCTGCAAGCCGCTGGCTGTCACCATCACGCCGTCCTTCTTGGCGTTCTCAGCCAAATAAGCCGCGCCTACTGCTTTGTTGTTGGCGCCGGCTTCCTTGGCGGCGGCTTCCTGCTTGCTCTTGAGGGTCTTCTGCAGCTCTTCCATCAGCCGGCTGAACTCCTCACGGCTCACTTTCGGCGGCCTATCCTGGAGCATGTCAAACATGCCGGCCAGCAGGGCATCGGTGTCAAGCTCAACCGGCAGGCGCTTCATGGACATGCCGACATCCAAGCCGAGGCAATAGCTGGTCTTCTGGGCCTTGGTCGTCAATTCTGCGCTCATGATCTTCTTTCTGATTTTGCCGCTTGCAGCGGCCACTAGCTCCGGGGCTACTCCCGCACTATCGCAGTGGGGACATCACGATGTGACGCATGAATGCAGGACAGCCCAAACACCTCTTCGTCCAGTGCCTGAAAACCATGCTGCGCCAATAGCGTCAACAAAAAAGGCAAATCGCGCTCGGGGCGGGCGATATCCACCGCGCCGCCAATCAGATGCCGGGAAATATAACCTTCGCGCCGCTGACACAAAATCCGGTAGGCATCTTCCTCACTGAGCACGCCGCCTTGACGTTCACGGGTGGCAAGCAGGTCGCGGATATAGTCCGGATAGCCATTGCGGCAGTACATGCCTTCGAGCTGCTCGCGGTTGAAACCGGCCATCAGCGCCGCGCAATGGCGCAGGCTGCGCCAAGCCGAGGTCACGATCAGCTCTTCGCCAGTGGCATCCCAATAGGCCGTCGCCACAGCCTGCAAAGCCTCCTGCAAGCGCTCATGCAAGCGCGCAACATTAGCGAGCTCGCAAGCAAAACGCAGGTGTCGCCAGGGTCTCATGGGCTGCTCGCTCATCGCCAGTCTCTCCTGCGCCTTTTAGTGACGGCTCTTGAGCACCTGCATGACCTGTTCGAAAAAGTCCAGGTGGCCGGCCACGTCGTCGGGATGCATCAGCTCGGCCATCGCCTGCGCTGACAGCTCGGGACGCTCAGTAAAGGCCTTGTGGAACAAACTGGCATAATATCGCAACAGGAAGTCCTCCTCACTGCGGACGCTACGGTGCAGACTTATCTGTCGCTGCTGCATGGCCTCATCGGCCGTCTCAGGGTTCTCCCAAAGGCAGTACCCGTAAAGCAGGGACAGGATCGTTCCATACCAAGTCCGCTCCTCAATCTCATGCCCAGGATCAATGCGGTTGCGCAATTCCTCGCCGAGAAACGCCTCGTTCTTGTCCATCATTGCGGCATAGATGTCACGCAGCACCCGGTCGCGGACCGTGCCGTCGAGGATGTACCAACGCGTCGCCCGCAAATAGTCCTCCAACGCCTGGGCTGACTGCTGCCGACTGCCGTTCCGGCGATTGCCGACCCACTATGCCCACAGGCCATCGCTGCCCTGCACAAGCCTGACGAAGGGCGCGATGCTGCGCAGAAAGTCCTGCAAGTCATGATTGCCGTAAGCGGTCGGCGAAAAGTCCGGCAACAGCCGTGTCAACTGCTCCGCCAAGGCCGGCAGACTGTAATCACGACTGCGGAGTATCTTGCGCAGGGCATTGATCACCGGCGTTTTATCCACCAGGGTCTTCGCCTGCAAACGCAGGCCATCACTGCCGTAGTAAATGTACTCGTCACAATTTTGAATGAGGGTATTGGCAATGGTCCCTTCCGTCCCTAGCCCGACCACCTTGCGGCCGGTGGCCTTGAGACGGCTGATCAACGGCAGAAAATCCGCATCGCCCGTCACCAGCACGTACATGCTAATGGCCGGATAATGCAAGACACAGTCCATTGCCTGCAAAACCAAAAAGGTGTCCGCAGTACTCTTGGCGTTATAGCCGACACGGACAACATGCTGCATTTCCACGCCCGAACGCATCAAATCCTGCCCGTACTTGCGGAACTTCGAGTTGCTCCAATCCGCAAAGGCCTTCCGATACACCACCCGGCCATATTGCTGCTCCAGAAAACGGATGATGTCATCCATTGCAAAGGGCCGCTCGACATCGGGCTCGTTATTCTCAAGACCAATCACCAGATTCTCAAAATCCATCAATAAGGCAAGCTGCTGTTCTTGTTTTTCCATTCTTTTTTGTCCTTGCCCGGAGCTCTGGACGACGCTATGGCCGTTACCCTGGTTCCAAGGTGTTTTTTATGTAGTTTGTAGTGTTTTGCCGGGCCTTTGCTGGTCATTGCCGCTCTATCGGGTTCGTGCCGCAGCTGCCGGCGCGGGTAATGAATAGTGTCTTTATCGCTGTCCTGCTTATTACTCTCGTCGCGCCGCCTTCCCCTGGAAAGCGACGGCGGCCGGTCAGCCATACACTGACCAGCCGCCTGAAATCCGCTCAGCGTTGTCCGAAGATGATTAGCCGAGGCGCTTCTTCAGCTCGTCGAGCTGCTTGGGCAGTTCCGCAGGAAGACGATTGCCGAACTTGGCGAAATGCTCTTCCATTTGGGGCAGGACGGCCTTCCAGCCTTCGCAGTCAACACCGAAAAGGGCATCAACGTCAGCCTGCGGGATGTCAAGGCCCTTCAGATTGAAGTCGCTCGGATTGGGCAACAGACCAATCGCGGTCTCCTTCGCGCCGACAGCGTTGTCACAACGCTTGAAAATCCACTCCAGAACGCGGCTGTTCTCACCAAAACCAGGCCACAGGAAATGGCCGTCGGCGCCGCGGCGGAACCAGTTCACATAGAAAATCTTCGGGAGCTTCGCTCCGGCCTTCTTGCCGATCTTCAGCCAATGCTTGAAGTAGTCGCCCATGTGGTAGCCGCAGAAGGGCAGCATGGCGAAGGGATCGAAGCGCAACTGGCCGGCGCCGCCGCGAGCGGCAGCAGTCATCTCGGAGGCCATGGTCGCACCCAGGAACACGCCGTGTTCCCAATCCCTGGCTTCATTCACCAGCGGCACAACCGTCCGGCGACGGCCGCCAAACAGGAAGGCGCTGATTGGCACGCCCTTGGGGTCTTCCCATTCCGGCGCAATCACCGGGCACTGACGAGCAGGCGTGGTGAAACGCGAGTTGGGATGCGCGGCCTTGCGGCCACAGTCCTTCGTCCAAGGACGGCGAATCCAGTCAACCAGCTCGGTGGGATTGTCGTCGTGATCTTCCCACCACACCTTGCCGTCATAGGTGATGGCGCAGTTGGTGAAAATCGAGTTGCCGGCATTGATGGTGCGCATCGCATTGGGATTGGAATGCATGGAAGTTCCCGGCGCCACGCCGAAGAAACCCGCCTCAGGATTGATCGCGTAAAGCTGGCCGTCTTCGCCGAACTTCATCCAAGCAATGTCGTCGCCAATGGTCTCGACCTTCCAGCCGGGAATCGTCGGTTCCATCATGGCCAGGTTGGTCTTGCCGCAGGCGCTCGGGAAGGCCGCGCCGACGTATTTGACCTTGCCGGCAGGGCTGGTCAGCTTCAGGATCAGCATGTGCTCGGCCATCCAGCCTTCGTCACGCGCCTGCACCGAGGCAATGCGCAGCGCAAAGCACTTCTTGCCCAGCAGCGCGTTGCCGCCGTAACCGGAACCGAAGGAGACAATCTCACGGGTCTCGGGGAAGTGCGAGATGTACTTCTTCTCCATTGGCGCGCTCGGCCACGGCACGTCAGCCACGCCATCCCCAAGCGGCATGCCCACCGAATGTACGCATTTCACAAAGGGCGCGCCGGCCTCAATCTTGGCCAGAATCTTGTCGCTCACGCGGGTCATGATGCACATGTTCACCACGACGTAGGGGCTGTCCGTGAGCTCAACGCCGTACTTCGCAATCGGTGACTCCACCGGGCCCATGCTGAAAGGAATGACGAACAGCGTCCGGCCCTTCATGCAGCCATTGAAAAGAACGTCAAACTCGGCGCGCATATCCGCCGGCGCGCGCCAGTGATTCGTCGGCCCGGCATCTTCCTGCTTCTCAGAGCAGATGAACGTACGCTCCTCAACACGAGCCACGTCGTCCGGATCAGAACGGCAAAGATAGGAATTTTGCGGGTAGTTGAGTTTGATGAAAGTGCCGGATTTGACCATGAGGTTGCAAAGCTCGTCATTCTGCTTCTGCGAACCATCACAAAACACCACGGCGTCCGGTGTGGTCAGGTCCACCCACTTCTGCAACCACGACTTCAGTTCGACATTTTTGATGTCACTTACTTGCATGTTACGTCCTTACTTTGAGATTCGGGGTGATTGGCCTGGCAGAGTATCATTCACGCGCGGACACTAGACTGCCATGCGGCCTTCAGGGAAGTTGCTAATGTAATTTCTTGTACAGAATTTTTCTAGTTCTGACGATACGATTTGCCGCATTTTCGATAAGCGGTCAGCCAGCGATAACAGACATTTTTTATCCGCAGATTACGCAGATTGGCGCAGATTTTTTTGAGAGTAGGCTGCTTGGCGTAGGAAGGCCGGTGTGTTTGCGTTTTCCTGTCGCCTCTTTGGTTTTCAGCGCTGAAGGCGCAAAACATACCAGCCCGGGGCAAGCCGCGCTGAAAGCGCGCGCCGCCCCGGGTGGAGCG
>JAAZKQ010000109.1 GCA_012799755.1 Lentisphaerota bacterium
AGCCCGCAGCGGCACATGACCCCGCAAACGGCGTGCAAGCATGCTCACAATATCGCTGTTACCAATGAGTGACCGCGTACCTGTGTCCGCAATCAATCAGCCATTAATATTGGCCGGTACTCTGCGGGGTCGGCTGTTCCGCATCGTTGTTTTGGGGCATTATGGTATGGGTTTGTTGATCGGGTCGTTAAGTGACACGATCGGTTGTTTCCACATTCCTGCACCCCGGAGCGACGATGAAAGACATGCCCGTGCTGTTTCTCGATCGTGATGGCACGCTGATCGTGAACAAGCATTATCTGTCAGACCCTGCCGGCATCGAATTCATGCCGGACGCCATTGCGGGGCTGCGGCGTTTTCGCGCCATGGGCTACGCGCTGGTGATGGTCAGCAATCAGTCGGGAATTGGCCGGGGCTATTTCAGCGATGAGCAAGTGCAGGCCATCCATCGGCGCCTGCAAGAATTGCTCAGTGCCGAAGGCATAACGCTGGACGCGATTTACTACTGTCCACATGCGCCGGAGGAGCAGTGCCGCTGCCGCAAACCCGCCATTGGCATGCTCGAACAAGCCTACGCCGAACATGCTTTCGACCGCAAACACGCGCTGATGATCGGCGACGGCCAAGTTGATGTGCTGCTGGCGCGCAATTTCGGTATCGGCGCCCTGCAAATCTGTCGCGATGGCGCGACACCTGATCCGCTCGCACATTGGTCGGGACCATCCATACTGGCCGCAGCGGAATGGGTGGCCGCGCAAAAACAACATGCTGTGGAGACGCCGTGAAGATATTGCAAGTCAATACGGCTGATCGCGGCGGCGGCGCCGAGGGCTCGGCGTGGAATCTTTTTGCTCGCTACCGCGCGGCGGGGCAGCAATCGTGGCTGGCCGTCGGTCGCAAATACAGCAATGATCCCGATGTGCTGGAAATACCGCGCGGTCGCGCTCCCAGTGTCCTGGGACGACTCATGCAACTCGGCGCAGCTGCCGCACGCCGGCAGGAAGGCCGTCTGCCCGGCATGCGTTGCCTGGCGCGCGGTCTTGACCGGCTCGCCTGGCCGGAGCGCCTCGCCGACTGGTGGCATGGGCGCGACGAAACCCAGTTCCCCGGCTGCGCAAACCTGCCGGGACTCTGCCCGGCGCCGCCGGACATCGTCCACTGCCACAATCTCCACGGCTGGTATTTCGATCTCGGCGTTCTGCCGGCACTGAGCCAACGTCAGCCGCTCATCCTCAACCTTCGGGACAGCTGGGCCATTACCGGCCACTGCGCATATTTCGTGGACTGCGAACGCTGGCGGCAAGGCTGCGGCAAGTGTCCGCAGCTTGAGGTCTATCCGGCCTGCCGGCGGGATGCGACGGCGGAAAACTGGCAGCGCAAGGCGGCGATTTATGCGCAATCGCGACTCTACGTGACGGCGCCCTCGCAGTGGCTGCTGACGCAGGCGCAGCAATCCATGCTGCCGGCGGTGGAATATCGGGTCATCGCCAACGGCATTGATACGACCTGCTTCCGCCCCGGTGATCGCGCCGCCGCCCGCGCAGCGTTAGACTTGCCGACAACCGCGCCGACCGTGCTTTTTGCCAGCGCGTCAAGCAAGAACATCTACAAGGACCCGGCGACCATGGCCCGGGCCATCCTAGCCATGGCTGAGCGTGTGCCGGGTCTGCATGTGCTGTGCGTCGGTGCAGCGCTGCCGGATCGCGCGTTGCGACGACTGGCCATACGGCAAGTGCCCTATGTACGCGATCCGCAGAAAATGGCGCAACTCTACCGCGCGGCAGACCTCTTCGTGCACACGGCGAAAGCCGAAGCCTTCGGCAAGACAGTCACCGAGGCCATGGCCTGCGGCACGCCGGTGGTCGCCTCAGCCGTCGGCGGCATCGTTGAACAAATCATCGCCGGCAAAACCGGGTTCCTCTGTCCGGCCGGCGACGCGACAAGCATGGCCGAAGCCGCAGTGGAGTTTTTCAGCGCTGACGCCGAACGGCGAGACGCCATGCGCGCAGCGGCGGCGCAACGCGGCGCCGGCTTCAGCCTTGACCGACAAGTGCAGGCATTTCTCGGCTGGTACGAGGAAATTCTCGCCCAGGAGCCATGGCGCGGGAGGAGCGGCAGGTGAAGCAGGTAGCCCCACAAGCACGAGTGCGGCGCGTCTACTGGCTGCTTTGCGCGGTAGCGGCGGCGCTGTTTCTGCTCGGGGCGCTTCTGCGCAGCGGCCAGATCATGGGACAGGACGAAATCAGCCATTACTACAAACTCATCGGTCTGCTCTATCACCAAGGTTACGCCGCCCCCGCCGAACTCATCACTTTCTCGCCCCACCTCTATCCGTTGAGCGCCTGGGCGCTGTGCGAAATACTGGGGCGTTTCACGCCTTTCGCGCTACGTCTCTGCGGCATCCTCTACTGGCTGGGGACCATCGGCTTAGCAGCATGGCTCTGCCGTCCGCAAGAAAAGCAGCCGGACAACACGCAGGGCGCCTCGCCGCTCTGGCGAGCGCTGCCGATTGTACTGCTCGCCTGCATGCCCATGACCATGCAGGCCGCGGTAATCATCGAAATTGACCAGACCGCCCTGCCCTTTTTCACATTGTTGCTTTGCTGCGCGCTGCGCTCCTACGCAGAGCGTCCGGACTGGCGACGCGGGGCGCTGGTCGCGCTGGCCCTGGCGGCAGCACTCTGGTGCCGGCTGAGTACGCCCTTGCTGCTCCTGCCGCTATTCATAGCCTACGCTCTGCTGCTGCGCCGGCCTTGGCGATGCGTCGCCAAACTGGCGTTGGTCTTCGTCGTCGGCTGGGTCATTTTCCACCTCAGCTGGCTGCTCTACGGTCGTCTGAGCGGCGTCAATGCCAACGGCGTCTTCGACTACCTGTGGCGCTCCTTCGGCGAAACCACGGTCGGCGCCCGGGCGGCGTCCCGCGGGCGGCACAGCGTGCTGACCATGCTGTATCTGTGCTTCTGGGGGCTTAATCCCTTCCTCTTGCTGGCGCTGACTTTGCCGCTGTGGCAACTCCTGCGGAGATTGTGGCAACAGCGTCGCTTGCAGGCAGACGATCTTTTTTTGCTGGCCGGTCTGTGGCTACTGGCGGGCTACGTCGTCGTTGCCGGGACGCTTTTCGGTTTTCCGAAGTACCATTGTCCGGCCATGCCCTTGCTCATGCTCGGCCTGCTCATGAGCGGCGGCAAAACGTGGGAAGGCAAAGAGACGGACGCCAAGCATTTACCGGTGCTGGCGGTATTGGCGCTGGCGGCAGGCGCATTGGCACTGGCGATCCTCGGCGATCCACTGCTGGTCCTGCGCAGCGATC
>JAAZKQ010000110.1 GCA_012799755.1 Lentisphaerota bacterium
CTGCGGGCTTGTAGCCCGCAGCGTGACATGACCCTGCAAACGGCGCGCAAGCGGTCGCGGAGCGGTGGAATGCCCTGAATGGGCACCACATACCAGCCTGGGGTTGCGCCCGTGGCGCAACCCCAGGGAAGCCCCACCCAAAACAGCACGCTGAAGGCGTGCTACATAGCAGACACGAAAGATGGGGTGTTGTCCAAAGAGTGACCAATTACGCGCAGCAAGTTTTTTCGCGGCCTGTTTTTTTATCCGCAAACACCCAAAAAGCAAGAACGCCGCAAGCAGCATGGGCTGTTCGCGGCGTTCTTGATCAACGGCAAAACGGGCAACTGCGGCGTTACTTGGTAACCGGTCACCCGTTGATAAAGTGGACATTGTGGACAAGCACCTGTTCCCTGTCCGTTCTGCGGAACCAAGCGCGCCCGCTTCCCGGCTGTGCTGCGGGCTTGTAGCCCGCAGCGTGACATGACCCCGCAAGCAGTACTAAGCGCGCCTGTTTCCCGACTGTGCTGCGAATATCAATGAGTGACCGCTTACGTCACTTGCCGGTCTTTTTCCACATATACTGACTGCTGGGGGAAACCAAGGTAAGCTGCTTGTACCAACTCGCCCGACCATCAACATGACCAATGATACAGCCCTCATTGTGGTGCTTGGGGACCCAATTCGCGACACAAGGCGGGCCGATGTAAGGCCCCTGGCTGCTTTGCCGGCTGTCGCCCAGCATGATCATTTCACTCGGATGGGGGATGCTCCCACGGGTTACCGGGCCACCACGGGAATCACTGGGATGCCTGTAGCCCAGACTGCCCTTATTGGCATAATCCGAGTTCGACATGTCGTAGGAATGGTAATTCCAGCCGTATTCGTTTATCCAGTCGTTGTCCACTTTCAGGTCAATATGGGTGCCGATATAAGAGGGGCAGTCAAAGGTTTTCTTGTCGCCAACGTACTCGTTAAGCAACTTCGCCCATACTACGCTGTTGTTCATAAAAGCGCAGGGCAGGTAGTCCGCATAGTCGTCCGAATACATATTTGCGGCCAGGCCAATCTGCTTCACATTTGAGGTGCAGGAAATGGTCCGCGCCTTCTCCCGCGCCTTACTCAAAGCCGGCAGCAGCATCGCCGCCAAAATGGCGATGATGGCGATCACCACCAGCAACTCAATCAGGGTAAACAATCTACGCATGAGCAATGTCCTTTCTATCGTAAATGGTAATGGGTGAAAGAAAAACACCAAATCAGCCTTCGCGGCCTACTCTTGGGCAATTATAGCAATAAACTCTTGGCAGCACAAGGGCGCACAGACGATTTATAGGCACGGCAGTAGTCGGCCACTCATTGATAACTGTTGTTCCCTCAAGCTGCTGGTTTTGCTGGTCGCAGGCAGCCACCGGCGCTCAGGGGCATAGCACCTTGCGTACGCGCTGGAGCTCCATCTCGGTGCCATTGACCAAGTCCATGATGATATCATGTACGCTTTCGCTCTTGTCAACAAGGCCGACAGACTGCCCGGCCATAAGCGAGCCGCGCTGGACATCGCCTTCAATGACGGCCCGGCGCAACGCGCCCATCCAGAAGGTCTCCACCTGCAGTTGCGCGGCTTCGCGGGTAATTTCACCGCGGTCGAGTTTGCCGAGAAGGTCCAGCTGCAAGTGTCCAAACTCGTCGGTGCCCTTGTTTTTGAGAGCGCGAACGGAGACGACGGGCAAGCGGCTGTCAAACTGTGGGGTAGCAGCGGCATCGCGGGCGTTGGCGCGGATGATGGCGTCCTTGAAGTTGGCGTGGGCGATACTTTCGTGGGCGACGGCGAAACGCGTCGCCATTTGTATGCCGGCGGCGCCCATCATGAAAAGGTGAGCGCAGAAGCGGCCCTCGGTGATGCCGCCGGCGACGAACACCGGCACCTCGTCCGTAGTGAAAAGTACCTGCTGCAAAAGCACGGTGAGGGTGATCTGGCCGATGTGGCCGCCGGCCTCCGTGCCTTCCAGAATGATGGCATCAGCGCCCCAGCGGATCATGCGGGCGGCGATGGAATGTGTCGAGGCGAAGCACATGACTTTCGCCCCCGTGTCTTTCATCATGCTCAGGTCCTGTTCCCTGGGGAAGCCGCCGGCGAAAATCACATAAGGCACCGGTTTGCGCTTCAGGAGTTCGAGGTGCTCCCGATAGGCCGGCGCGAGCGTTACCAAATTCACCGCGAAGGGCTTGTCCGTCAGCTCGCGCGTGGTGTCTATTTGCTGTTCCAGGATGGCCGTGGGCGAATTGCCGCCGGCCAGGCAGCCGAAACCGCCCTCGTTGCAGACGGTGGAAACCAGGCGAGGCTCGCTCACCCAGGTCATCGCGCCACACATGAAAGGATACTTGCAGCCGAGAAATTCCCGACCACGGGCAAAATAACGGTCACTCAAGCTTGTTGTCATACGTGTAATCTTTCGTTGGGGATAATTGAAACAGGACATCTTGGCGGGGCCAAACAACAACGCCGCACAGGCATTCCGGCCACCAGCCACCACAAATACGGTTGCATCCGCTCAGGTAAAACCCGGTCTTAGCCCAGCACTCCTTTTTCGTACTCAATGACATCACGCAGGATGGCATCCAGCGACCGGGTCGGGCGATAGCCGACCAAGGCCTCAGCGCGTGCCAACGACGGCACCCGGCGCTGCATGTCGTCAAAACCTTCACCATAGGCCTCCGCGTAGGGTATATAACGGATTTCCGACGCACTGGCCGTCAACTCTTTGACACGCTGCGCCAATCCGGCAATGCTGATCTCTTCGTTGTTGCCGATATTCACGACCTGTCCCCGCGCCGCCGAGCAGTCCAACAAACGGACCAGCGCCCCAACGACGTCCTCAACGTGGGCGAAACAACGGCTCTGCCGGCCGTCGCCAAAAACGGTAATCGGCTCGCCGCGAAGGGCTTGCCGCACAAACGCGGGCACAACCATGCCATACTGGCCGGTCTGGCGCGGCCCGACGGTATTGAACAAGCGGACGATCACCACCGGCAAGCGCGACTCAACCCAGTAGGCCAAGGCCAGAAACTCGTCCAGTCCCTTGGCGCAAGCGTAACTCCAGCGGCGTTTACTGGTCGGCCCCATCACAGTGTCGTCGTCTTCACAAAAAGGAACCTTGCTGCCTTTGCCGTAGACTTCAGACGTTGATGTCAGCAAGAAGGGCCGGCGATAACGCGAACAGGATTTGAGGACATTCTCGGTGCCGCCGACAATGCTCTCAATGGTCCTCACCGGTTGCTCAATAATCAGCCGCACACCCACCGCCGAGGCGAGGTGATACACGCAATCCGCCTCGCGTACGCACTGGTCAACCAGCGGCGCGTTGTTGACGCTGTCAACGATCAAACGCAAGCGCCGACCGTCCTCAAGCCCTTCGAGATTCTCGTAGCGCCCCGTGGAAAGATCATCCAACACCAGTACGTCATGGCCCTGAGACAGCAGCAAGCGACATAAATGGGAACCTATAAAGCCGGCGCCGCCGGTAACCAGAATGTTCATGCGCGTTCTCCAAACTGATGGCCCCGCAAAAAGGCCCTGTCCTTTGTCAGCGTCGTAATTTAGTTCCACAAACCAGCTTTTTTCCTGTCCTTTTGGTAGTATGTTATGAGTTTTGCGTAGTTAAGTACCCTTGAACAACCTTCCACTACAAAACGCCTTTTGGGGACATCATGAGCAACATTGCTGACAACGACACCATGACCAAACTCGTCGCCCTCTGCAAGCGGCGCGGCATCATCTTTCAAAGCTCCGAAATGTACGGCGGCATCAACGGCTTCTGGGACTACGGCCCCAACGGCGTGCCCCTGCGCCGCGCCGTCGAACAGCTGTGGTGGCGCTATATGGTCGAAGAACGCGACAACGTCGAAGGCCTCGAATCCACCATCATCTGCCATCCTGAAGTCTGGCGCGCCTCCGGTCACCTGGAGCAGTTCTCCGACTCCATGACCGACTGCCTGGAATGTAAAAAACGCCATCGCGTTGACCAACTTGAAAACCCCGGCGTCTGCCCGGACTGTGGTTCGACCAAATTGACCGAACCGCGCGAGTTCAACCTGATGATGAAGACTTTCGTCGGCCCCGTCTTTGATGAGGAACATGCCGCTTGGTTGCGCGCCGAGACCTGCCAGCCCATTTTCGTTGATTTCAACACGGTGCGCATTGCCAGCCGTCAGAAATTGCCCTTCGGCATCGCCCAGACCGGCAAAGCCTTCCGCAATGAAATCAATCCGCGCTTCTTCACTTTCCGCAGCCGCGAATTCACGCAAATGGAAATGGAATTCTTCTGTCGTGAGGAAGACTCCATGCAGTGGTTCGACTATTGGCGCCAAGAACGCTGGAATTTCTACACGAAAATCCTCGGCATTCCCGAAAACAAACTGCGCATCTACTGGCACGAAAAGCTGGCGCATTACGCCAAGGCCGCCCTTGACATCGAATTCGAGTTCCCCTTCGGCTGGGGCGAAATCGAAGGCGTGCATCACCGCGGCAGCTGGGACATGTCCCGCCACTGCGAATTCTCCAAGCAGGAAAAAGATTTCAAGTACTACGACCAGGACACCAAGGAAAGCTTCTTCCCCACCGTGGTCGAAACCTCCTGCGGCCTCGACCGCATCTGCCTGATGCTGCTCTGCAATGGCTATGACGAAGACAAGGCCGACACCCAGAAGGAAGGCATGGACGAGGATATCCGCGTCGTCCTCCGCCTGCCGGCCAAAGTCGCCCCCGTGCAGGTCGCCGTGCTGCCCCTGAGCAAAAAGCTCGAAGACGACGCCGGCGCCCTCTTCCGCAAACTGCGCAAGCAATACCGCGCCAATTACGACGACAGCGGCAGCATCGGCAGACGCTACCGCCGCCAGGACGAAATCGGCACGCCCTATTGCATCACCGTTGATTTCGACACCGCC
>JAAZKQ010000111.1 GCA_012799755.1 Lentisphaerota bacterium
CCCGTGGCGCAACCCCAGGGAAGCCCCACCCGAAACAGCACGCTGAAGGTGTGCCACATAGCAAACACGAAAGATGGTTTCCATTGCAAGGCAACGGGAAACGGCCAATTATCAATCGGTGACCGCTTACTTTCATTTCTGCTTATTGGGCGTTGGGCGGGTGCATTCGGCGATCGTGGCAATACAGTATGGCGACAGCTCCGGCATGGCTTGGCACCAGCTTAAAGAGCCATGCGATTGGCGCAGCTGTCAGCCTGCCAACCAACCAACTTACGGCATGGCCGTCATTGCGGACGGCCATGCCTTTTTGCGACAAGGCATTTTGAGCGCATGAGTCCGCCAGCCCCGCAACGCATTTTTTCCAACCTTGATCTATCGCGGCTGATCATCCCGCTGGTCATTGAGCAGTTTCTCAGTTGCTTTGTGGGCATGGTCAGTACCATGATGGTCGCGTCGCTGGGTGAGGCGGCGGTGTCAAGCGTATCCTTGGTTGATCATTTCAACGTCTTGATCATCAACATTTTCGCCGGCTTGTCAACGGGTGGCGCGGTGGTAGCCTCGCAGTTCCTTGGCGCGAAGAGGGTGCGGGATGCGCAGGGGGGCACGAAGCAGTTGTTGTTGGTGACCTTGGCGGTGTCGCTGCTCTTGCTGGTGGTGGCGCAGGTCTTCAACCGGCAGCTTATCCGGCTCTTTTTCGGCAGTATTGACGCCGAGGTGATGGCCTTGTCGCGGACTTATTTTTGCATTACGGCGCTGGCTTATCCAACGATTGCGCTGTTCAATGCCTGCGCGGCGATATTCCGGGTGATGGGCAATTCAAAAGTGTCCATGTATGGGTCACTGTTGTGCAACCTTGTCAATGTCTGCTGCAGCATGCTGCTGATTTACGTGTTTCGGCTGGGTGTTGCCGGTGCGGCGTGGGCGGTCGTCATATCGCGGGTCGTGGCGGCGGCGTTGCTGCTGTTTTTGCTCAGCGACCGCCGGCATGTGCTGTATTTGTCTTGGCGAGGCGGTTTCCGGCCGCAGTGGGCGATGATCCGCAAAATCCTCTACATCGGCATTCCCAGCGGTGTCGAGAACAGCTTTTTTCAGCTTGGGCGCATATTGGTGCTTAGCGTGATATCGTTGTTTGGCACCGTACAGATTGCGGCTGCGGCGGTGGCGGGCAACTTGGGGTACCTGGCTTGTATCGTTGGCGGCGGATTTAGTCTGGCGATGATCACGGTGGTCGGTCAATGCGTGGGCAATGGCAATCGCGAGCAGCTGTATTTCTACGTGCGCAAGATGATGCGCTTGGCCTACACGGCTCATGTGCTGTGGGGGCTGCTGGTATTGTTGGCGGTGCCTTGGATACTCAAGCTCTACGCCCTATCGCCGGAGACCATGCGCCTGGCGCTCATCCTGGTGCTCATCCACAATGTCTTTTCACTGTTCATGTGGCCGGCGGCCTTTGTCTTTCCCAACGCACTGCGGGCAGCGAACGACGTCACCTACACGATGCTGGTTTCAATATCGTCCATGCTGATTTTGCGGGTGGGCTTCAGCCACGTGCTGGGCTCTTACCTGGGCTGGGGCGCCATTGGCGTGTGGATTGCCATGGTGCTGGATTGGGTTTGCCGAATCACCTGCTTCTATCTGCGCTACCGCAGCGGCGCCTGGCTGCGTCGTACCAACATACAGGAGGCGTGAGGGACGGCGGGAGACGCGCTGTGCCATGCCGTTCTTCAGTATGCCCGGTTGAGGATGTCCATGAGCACGTCGTAGCTCTTGTTTGGGTCAACGGGTCGAGGCGCCAGTTCGAGCTTCATGCGATTTTCACCGGCGCTGCGGGCGGTCTGCTCCAAAAGCGCCGGGGTGATGCCGGGAATGTCCCGCAGGGCCTTGGGGACGCCGCAGGCGCTGAGAAAATCTCGGAATGACGAGATGACTTCCATGGGTGTATCGCCGGGAAAGATATCCCGCAACAGCATGGTGCGCTCAGCAACGGCGGAATTGCTCAGGTAATAGTTCCAGCAATGGGGCAGCAGCATGATCGCCGCCAGACCATGGTCAATGCGACCATACCAGGAGAAACTGCAGAGGTGCGGCAGGCCTGTTGATTTGTGGCGAATGACCATGCCGCCCAAGGTGGCGGCGACCACCATCTTGCCGTGGCCGCCACTGCGCCGCAGAGCCTTGGGCAGGGCGTCGCGGATCAGCTTGATGCCGGCGAGGGCCCGGCGGTTGGCGTGGCGGTCATTGTTGTCGGCGCCGACATTGAGGAAGCCCTCCGTGAGATGGGCGAGGGCGTCGCAGCCCGTGGCGAGCACGACGTTTTGGGGTGCGCTCTTGGTGTAGGCCGGTATGCAAAAAGCGTGCTCGGGGATGATGATGGGGTCCGATATGAGCTTTTTGACCCCGGCACCGGTGTCAACGATGTTTGAGTAGGGCGTGACCTCCGAGCCCGTGCCGGCCGTCGTCGGGAAGCAGAGGACGGTCTTCAGGCGCGTGTGCGCATTGACCCCGCTGTAGCGATTTGTGCCGAAGAACATTTGCGGGGGCTGCTTTGTCTGGTAGGACAGATAGGCGGCCTTGGCGGCGTCCATGACGCTGCCGCCGCCGATGGCGATGACCCAGTCGGGCTTCTGCCGCTGTAGAAACATCTGCATATTGCGGACACATTCCAAGTCGGGTTCGGGGCTGATGGCAGAGAAGCGCTGTACGCGTGAGTTGCGGCAGTGACTGCACAATTCCTGCCAGGCGCCGGAAAGGTCGGCCGAGTGCTTGCCGGTAAAGACGGCGATGACGCGGGGTTTGTCTCGCGCCAGTAGCTGGTGGAAGGCCGGCCAGGCGTCGTCGCCCATGGCCACGCGGGTGTCGTTGTAGGAATTGATCAGTGCAGGAAAGGAAGTCATGGGTGTTTCTCCATGGTCTGGCTAGGCGTTACTCAGGGACGCAGTTCAATGAGGGCGACGTCTTCGGGCTCAAGGGCGATAGCGAAGCTCATATCACCGTTGGCGCCGGCTTGCAGGGGCAGTTCCCGCTGGTGGACATGATCGTAGGCGCTGCCGGCGCTGATGCTGGTGCTGATGCGGCCTTCCTGACTTTGTTCGCCCGGATTGAAGACCGTGATGAGATTGGCTCCGAAGCGTTCCAGCCAGAGCGCGCTATTGCCGCTGCGGGCCAGGGTGATGGGCTGCCAGCCCGCTTCGCCGGCGCGTTTGCATAACGGTACGTACTTGCGGAAGAGCGGCCGGTCGCGATTGTAGAGAGCGGGGTTGCGGAAGTAGTGCTTGGTGGACGCGTCCCCGCTGAAAAAGCCCGGGTACATGCCGTAGAAGACACAGCGCCGCATGTACTTCTCGACTTTGTGTTCATCAAACTCTTCGAAATTGGTGTTCTGGAGGAAGCAGAAGGGCTTGGGGCCGCACATGGCGCGTCGGAAGAGCATGATGCTGTCGCCGGGCGGGCGCCAAGTGTTGTTGGGATTCCAGTTGCTTTCGGTGCCGAGGACGTCCAATAGCGGCGCCAGCCACCAGATATTGTTCGGTGTGCTGTTAGCCATCATGAGCTTGCCCATGCCGTGCACGTCGTCGGCAATGGCGTTGACGTATTCCCAGGCGATGAGGCCGCGGAAGATGACGGGCCGCAGGCCGATCTGAGAGTAGGTCAATGGCGTCCGCACGGCAGCGAAGTGCTCGCGGCGGAAGTTCATGACGTCGGTGACATAACCTTCGCTGGAGTCAATGTATTCGCCATCGAGATCGGCTTTGCGCTCAGGCCCGTAAAGACGTTCGCGCAATTCGGGATTCCAGGCGATGCGGAAATGGCTGTCGGGACTTGTGATGCCGGGCAAGGACGCCATGCTCCAGACCGCGCCCTTGCACCATGGGGTGTCACGCCAGCGTGCCGGCGCTTCGCCGTACTGGTTGTGGAACACGCTGCTGGCGAAGGACTTCGCTCGGCGGTCGCCCTTGGCGGCCAGGCGTTCGACTTCGGCGAGAGCGCTGGGCAGCTCGCGGGGCATGTCGTCAGGCATGCGCATCCACCAGGTCATGGGTTCGGTGTAGCGGAAAGTGATGATGCCGTGCTGGTCGTCCCAGGCGCATTCGCCGTCGCCTTCCTTGATGGCGAAGCCGAAGTCTTCCCAGCCTTGGACCTCACTGATTTTGGCGAAAGGCATCCATAGCCCCTGGCGTTTGACGAGGGCAGTAAAGGCTTCGGGATAAATGCGATAGAGCGCGTCAACAGCGGAACGGAAGCCCCAACTGGGAACAAAGTCAAAGGCGAAAAGCTTGACGGTGGCGCGGTTTTTCTCCGCCGTGAGCGCAATGTCCCAGGCGACGAAGAGTTCATTGCTGCGGTTATTATAGGCGCAACGGGCGAAGGCGGGCGTATAGAGGTCCAAGGCGATGGCGCGACCGCGTTCGCCGGCGCTGACGGCGGCCAGGGGATAACGCGAGTGACGACCGCTGCTGCCACAAGGGGAAGTCACCGTTTGCATATATTCCTGTCGCCCTGGCGCGGGCGGCTCATCGCCCGGTCGCGACATTTCCAGCCACTGCCAGGCGTCGGCGGGGAGGGGCAGGGTATAGACCAGCTGGAGGATGCGGTCCCGGCCGCTGTCGTCGCTGATTTCGGCTTCGATGAATTGGGCGCCGTTGCGCGTGGAGTTTTTGCTGCTGATGCGCACGCCATGGGCAAGGCCATTGTCAAAGGAAACAAAATCGGAATGGGTGGCGACATCGCGGAGGATAAAGCCGTGGTAACTTTTCGCACCGGCGACGGGAACGCCGTCAAAGACCGCGCCGCCGTCGGGCACATTGAGCTGATGGAAGCTCAGGTCTTTGAATTCGGCCTTGCCGCTGTGGCCGCGCATGAGCAGCCAGCAGCTGACGCTTTTGATCGGCTTGTCCGGCACAACGAGGACCTGCTGTTCCTGCCAGTCGTGGGTGCCGATTTGGAATGGTGCATTGCGACCCCAGAGCGGCGTGCCGTCGCTGTAGACAATATCAAGATAGAGCGAGTAGTTGCTGTCAGGCGCGCCGCTAACCTTGCCGGCACGGCTTTTGGCTTTGACGACGATGGGCATCGGTGTGCTTTGATTGAGTTCCACGCTTTTGCCGGCGCCGCGGCGAGCTTGATTGTCATCGCCGTTGTCACAGATGATGATGCCGTCCGGGCCGCTGGTGAAGCCCTCCTCCCAAGGGCGCCAGGGCAGGGCGCTGATGTCCAACGCCGTATGGGCGGCGCTGCTCAGCACGGGTTTGATGACTTCGGCAATGCTGCCAAGCGCAGTACAGAGCAGCAATGCAGTGGTGAGAAGACGACGATGCTTCATGTGGAACCTCGCTTTTCTTGATGGTGAAAGAACAACGGGTGACTTGTCCTGTCAATTATCGCGGTCGCTGTTATAGTCCGGGCTGCCGGCGGCGAGATAGCCGCCGCTGCGCCCATCGGAATATTCACTGAACCAGAATGAATAGATATCGCCGGATTCGATGGTGAGGCGCAGTTTGCAGTGGGGCAGCGACGGCATGGTCTGGTGTTCTCGCCAGTGGATGGGCGTGGCGCAGCTGTCGCCGCGGAAAGGCAGGGCGTCAGCAATGGCGTAACCGGGGATGACGCGGTTATTCTCGTCAAGGACTTCCACGCGCAGGGCTTCGGCGGCGTCATTGACGAAGAGATAGGGCCTGTCGCCAGGCACGAGACAGCGAGTGTGAATGAGCGCTTCGCTGTCCGTGTGCATGGATGCGAAGCCATCGCGACGCAGCTCGGCAAAGCCGGTTGCGGCGCCGGCGTACATGGCAAAGGCGGCGCGGCTGCTGCTGCCCTTTTGTCCCGGCGCCAGTGTTGACTGACCGCTCCAGGCGCCGTAGTAGAGGCGTATTTTGTCTTTGTAGACCAGGCAACAGCCACCGGCGGCGTGAAGATAGCCGCGGTCCCAGCGGCCGCGTTGCCGTGAGCAGGCAAGCAGGGGTTGACGGCTTTCGCAACGGGACCAGTGGAAGCCATCGCGGCTGAAGGCGGGATGGAGGTCAATGCGTTTGGGACAGCCGAGGATTTCGCAGTGGTTGTTTTCGGGACCATGGAAGACCGCGAAGAGTCCCAGCATGACGCTTTCGTAGGGAGTGGCATTGAGGTCGTAGAGCTGCGGTTGGAATTGTGTAGCTTCCTCGAAATGGTCATGCTGGTCGCAGCGGGCCCAGGCGATGGGCGTCATATCGTCGCCGCCGGCGCCTTGATCCAGGCGGACATCATGCCACGGCGGTGCGAAGAAGTCCTCGCGGGCGAGATAGGCGCGGGCGCGACCGGTGCCGGGAAAACCCACACGGATGCTGAAAATCCAGCGCTGCTGGAAGGGATCGTAGTAGAAGCTGGAGTTGTCGCCGCAGGGACCGCAGGGACAGCGGTACTGCCAGCGGTAGCCGTCGGGGGATGCCAGCAACTCGCCGCCGGCACCGTTCTGATAACGATTGTAGATAAACATCTTCCAGCGCTCATCGGCATTTTTGGCGTGCTGATCCAGCCACACCAGGGCGCCGTCGCGTTCATAGTTGTCGCGAATGGGCAGCAAGAGATTGGAATTGCCGACGACACCGAGTTCCGGTCGTTGCCAGTGAATGCCATCGCTGCTGGTGGCCAAGGCAGTGCCATGGAACCAGCCGGCATGATAGAAGAGCTTGTAGAGGCCGTCTTGTGGATCGTACCAGACGCCGTCACTGAAGGGCGCCGCTACAGGACATTCACCGCCACAGAGTTCGTGGGGTGTCTCGGGTTTGAGGACGGGATTGCCGGCGTAAGGCTGCGCCTGGTGCCAGCGGCGGCTGCAACTGCTGAACTCAATAAGCGCATCGTCCACGAAGAGTTGCCGACCGGGCCGCAAGACGATGGGTGCCGTCGGCGGCGTGCTCAGGTAGGGCACTGGCAGGGGCTCGCGGCGGCTCGGTTCAAAGTCGCAGTGGGAAGTCTCTGGCATGGAAAGGAAGTCCTTGGCCTCGGCGGAACGTGTATCGGTCTGACATAAACCTAACAATGTGAACTGAAACAAGGTATTTGCAAGGTCGGCAGGTAAAATGGACAACAAAGGGCAGTAAATGCTCAGCCTTTGGCTTTGTGGACAGGGTGGACAGGCTCCTGTTCCCTGTACGTTCTGCGGAACCAAGCGTCCGTCTCTCAGTTGTGCTGCGGGGTGCAACGCCAAGTACCCGTGATCGCCGGGATCTGCGAAACGATGGACAATATGGACATTATGGACACGATGTACGACAACACCTGCTCGCTCGCCGGCTTCAGGAGATGTGTGCGTCGGTTGCTGTCGAGCGTACTATTTGGGCGCCAAAAGCGTGACCAGCGGCGGCACCTTCTGAGTCCCCAGCGCCGCTGTCACTGAGTTCCATCGTTCTCAGGCGTCCCCTGGGACCGGCCAATATCAATGAGTGACCAGTTACGGCTTGAAGGTAATTGGCCATTCTTTATGGAGTTTGAGACAATGATGGAAGCGATGGTGTTGGTCATAGGCGGCGCCATCATTCTCGCCGGGGAAAGTCAGTACGAAGCCATGGACGACTTGTCCGGCAAAGAGGTTTTTGTCTCACGTGAAGCCGCGAAAGCAGCGTGGGCCGGCGTTCTGTGACTGTACACTTGCGTGGCGGCGATTGGGCCCTCTGGTTGCTCAGATTTGGAATACGGGCAGGTCTTTGCCGTCGTCCCAGTGCATGCGCAGGCGTGAGAGGTACCAGGTCTTGCCCATATCGTTGTTGCCTTGGTAGAAGAGATGGACGCTGCCATCGTCGTCGGTGAACGCGAAGGGGTGTCCCGATTCGCAGGCATTCCAAGTTCCGGGTGCGCCGTTGGGGAGCACGGGCTGATCCGAAAGGCGTTGCCAGTGCAGGCCGTCCTCGCTGCGGGCACAGCCGATTTGCTGCGGCCAGTTGTTGTAGGCGCCGGCGTAGAACATGTGCAATACGCCCTGGTGGCGGAACAGTGCCGGGCCTTCGATGCAATCGCCTTCCCAAGGCAGCTCCGGGCGCAGGATGCTCTGGTCGCAAAGCTGACGCCAGTCATCAGGGCCAAAAGACGACGCCAGCGGTGCTGCGGCGACGCCAAGAAACTGCTGTTTGAAACTCGGATCACGTGTGGCCCAGTAGAGCAGCAGCTGATCGCCGTTGATGATGACGTCGGCGTCAATGGCCCTGCCGCAATTCCAAGTGCCGGAGGCTTTGAAGATGGGGTTGCCGGGATTGCGTTCGAAGCTCAGGCCGTCACTGGAGCTGGCGTGACAGATAGCGTCGTGGCGACCGTTGCCATAGGTCTGGTAGAAGAGATGAACGCGGCCATTGAGGACGATGGCGCCGGGGGCGCAGAAGCCTTTCTTCTCGTAGAGGCCGTCTGACGCCAGGGCGCCGATGGGCTGCCAATGATCCAGGTCGTGGCTTTCAGCGATGCCGATGCCCCAGCCGTCGTCAGTACGGCCATCGCCATAGGGCGGTATGGAATAATAGAGCAGATAACGGTCGTGAAAACGGACGACGGCCGGGTCTTTGCTGAAATTAGGGCGGCGACGGCTGTCAGCAAAAAACATCATGGAGCGTTCCTCCTCCAAGGTAGATGGACTGGGTATAATTGCAGGGGGAGTGATTATTTTTTACGGGACAGCGGACAAATTGGCCGGCAGAGCTGCCAGAGCGGTTCTAATAAAGCTCTCAGCGTTTTTTGTCGGCCTTGCGCTTTGGCGTTATTGGGGGATGGCTGCTGTCGCCCCGGTGATTCTTAGCCGTCTTGGCTGAGTCGTCGTACTCAGTCTTATCCAGTTCAGCAAACTCGTCGAGGGAACCGAGGTCATCGAGATCATCAAGATCATCGTCATCGTCATCGTCATCAACATCATCGTCGTCATCGTCATTCCAGTCTGCATCCACGATTTGGTCGAGGCCTTCAATGTCGTCATCCAGCTCCTCGTCGTCATCGTCATAGTCTCGCCTTTTATGCTTGGCACGAGGCACTGACGCTTCTTTGGCGGCGCTGATTAGTTCCAGTGCGTCTTCGGAAAGGACTTTGAAGCTATGCACGGTAAAGATTTCGAGACCGCTGTGGTCTTTGCTGATGGTGCCCTGGAAGAGGATATCCACTTCCTCGCCGGCGAAAGGCATGAGCTTCTTGACCATTTTTCTGGTGTTGACGATGTATTCGTCGCCGTCCTGACTGAGGATGGAAATGGCATCGGCGTCGCTTCCGGGCATGTCTTCAAAGATATCAACTTGGCCGGTGATGGTAATTACTCGTTGTTCTTTGTCTTCTTTCATGGCGGGGTTCCCGTCTGGAGGCTTCGGTTTCGGGAATTGGGGCAAAAACCGTGCATAATCTATAGATGTTGTGCGCCTATGCCTAGTGCCGCGGTATGATTTTGTGCATTTGCAGGTACGCGGTCACCGATTGATACTGGTCGTGGCAGCGGTCTTTTTCAGCTGTGGTGCCTTTACAAGGCACTGTCTCTTGGGGTGTCGCCACCCCCAGCCTGAAGGCTGGGGTTAAGCATGGTTAAGCGCCTACGGCGCAACATGGACATTTTGGACACGATGGACGACAACACCTGCTTGCCCGCCGTCCATATTGTCCATATTGTCCATACTGTCCATAGCAGCTTGCGGGAACAACAATTATCAACGAGTGACCGCTTACATTTGCAGACAGTCTATGAAAAAATCGGGCTTGTGACAATATCCCCGGCTGGATTTTTTGTGTGAGCTGGTGTCGCTTTTCGGCCACGTTTTTTTGCAGGCATGTCGTTGTGTTTGTCGCAGATGGCTTTGACGGTATATTTGGGGCGTTTTCTGCGTGTTTAGCGTTCGAGGCGTAATATCATACATCAGCACAGAGGAGCAAAGGACATGAGATTCATGGGGATGGCGACGGTGATGTTATTGGCTTTGACGGTGCGTGGCGATGGCGTGGCGCCGGGGAAGGCGGCGACGCAAGCCGACCGGGTGTTGATCTTGGGCAACAGCATCACTCTGCATGGCCCCAAGGCGGATATTGGCTGGCACGACAATTGGGGCATGGCCGCCAGCGCGATGGAGAAGGACTACGCGCATCTGCTGGTGCAGAAATTCACGGCGGCGCGGCAAGGCCGGGCGCCTAAGTTCCTGATTGGCAACATAGCCGGTTTTGAACGCGGCTATGCCAGTGCCGATGTAGCTGAGGTGCTGAAGCGATACCTGGAGCTCAAGCCCGACCTGGTCGTATTGGCGATTGGCGAGAACATTCCGGCGCCCAAAGATGCGGAAGAGGAAGCGGCTTTGCTTCAGGCTTTGCAGGCTCTGATGACGGCCTTGCGGATGGAGGGAAAGGCACGGCTCTTCGTGCGTGGTTCGTTCTGGCCGCATGCGGTCAAGGATCGTCTCTTGCGTGAAGCCTGCGCGACGACCGGTGGCAGTTACGTTGATCTCAGCAGCTTTGGCGGCAAAGAAGAGTATTTTGCCCGTTCAGAGCGGCAGTTTGAGCACAAGGGCGTGGCCGGGCATCCCGGTGATCGCGGCATGGCAGCCATCGCTGACGCCATCTGGGCGGTCATCGCCGCAGAAAAATAAGAAGATCGGCACGCACAAGATACCGGTAGAAAAAAACAGGGGCGGAAAGGGCCTGATGCTCTTTCCCGTCCCCACTTATTTTTGCCTCTGATTGGTGCGGCGATTTACTCTACGGTCAGAGAATCGCCGGGCAGTGGTGCAACTGTATTGGGGAAGATGGCTTTGGCGGCGGCGAGGGTGGCGTCACGTGACGACGGGGAGTAGTGAACCAAGGCGAGGCGTTTGGCCTTGGCCAATTTGGCAATGGCGGCGGCGTCCGGCGCGCCGGAATGGCCACCGCTGTTGTTGGGTTCGGCGTGGCTCGGGCCGTAGCTGGCCTCGTGTACCAGCAGATCGCAGTCCTGAGCGTGGCGGGCCAGTGAGTCCAGATAGGCCGTATCGCCGGTGAAGACCACACTTTTACCGCTGTCATGTTCGGTGAAGCGGTAGCAGAGACAGCAAACGGGGTGGATGGTCGAGCAGGTCGTTACTTTGAAACGGGGCGTGTCGTAGCTGCTGCCGGGGCGCAGAGGCACGATGATGGGCGTCGGCGCGACGTCTTCAAAGGCATCTGTACGCAGGAAATGCAGTGCGCGGTCAACGACGAGCTTGATTTCGGGCCGTGGGCCGAGAATGACCAGTGGCTCTTTATTGACCTTCGTGCGATTGCGGAAGACTTGGCTGAAGAGCAGTGCCGGCAGGCCCATGTAGTGGTCCTGGTGACAGTGGGTGATAAAGAGGAAATTAATGAAATTCG
>JAAZKQ010000112.1 GCA_012799755.1 Lentisphaerota bacterium
AGCCCGCAGCGGAACATGACCCCGCAAACGAAAAACCAAGCACACCCATGCGCCGGACGTGCTGTGGGCTTGCAGCCCGCAGCGGAACATCACCCCGCAAACGAAACCCCAAGCACACCCATCTCCCGGCCGTGCTGCACGACCGGTTGCGCCTCCGGCACCAAAAACAAAAGACCGCAGAAGCCTCTGCCGTCCACCCTGTCCATAGAGTCCACCCTGTCCATCCCGTCCATAACCTGCCGGCAGGCTCCGGAAGCTTCCCCTTTCTGCCAACAGCCATTTTCGGTGGTATAGTATGAGAAATGTCATCGCGGTCACCCTATCAGGACAGCACGCCGCCTGACCGCTCCCGCCTTGCCACCTTTCCCCCCCAGCCTCTTTCCCAGAGACCCAGCATGGACAACCAGGCCCTAATAGACGTTGCCGTACATATCAGACATCCGCAGATTGACTGCTGGAATTTCCGCCCCACCCATGCCCAGCACCTGCAACGCCTGCTGCCGCAGCTGCGCGTACGTATCTGCGAATGTGAGCAGGCGCTGATCAATGCCCTACCCGACTGCGACTGCGCCATGGTCTGGACCTTCAAACAAGAGTGGTTCGAGCTGGCGCCGCGTCTGCGCCTCCTCTCCACCCCTGCCGCCGGCCGTGACCTCCTCCTGGTCTCGCCGCCGCCACAAGTACGTCTCATGTACGGAACTTTTCACGGTGAAATCATCGGCGAAACCGTCGTTGGCATGATCCTGGCCATGACCCGAGGCATCCTCCCCGCCGCCACCACCTTTGCCGACTTGGCCTGGCCCAGACAGGAACTCAACGGCATCCTGAGACCACTCCGCGGCAGCCATGTCGTCATCCTCGGCTTGGGCAATATCGGCGACTGGATCGGCAAGCTCCTCAAACCCTTTGGCGTTCGTATCAGCGGCATGCGTCGCAGCCTCAGTAAACCCGCGCCAGACTGGTTCGACGAGCATGATTGCATCTTCACCGAATGCGATTTGGACAAGGTCCTCCCCACCGCCGACCACCTCGTCCTCGCGCTGCCCGGCACGCCGGATACCACCAACATCATGGATGCAAGGCGCATCAGTCTGTTGCAAAAACACAGCACGATCTGCAATGTCGGGCGCGGCAACAGCATTGAGGAAAAGCCCCTCTACGCCGCCCTTGAAGCACGCCGCATTGCCGGCGCCTGCCTGGACGTCTTCCAGACCGAGCCGCTGCCGGCAAACTCCATCCTCAAACGCTGCACCAACCTCTGGCGACTGCCGCACGCATCAGCCATCGCCGCCACCTATCTTGATCTTTACGTCGAAGACTTCGCCAGGCAATGGCATGACTGGGCCAGCTTCGAACAGGAACTCTAGGCAGCAGCGGCCCAGCAGGCAAGACAGCAGCCACTCGGCAACGGTAACCGGTCACCCATTGAACATTGTTGTCCCCGCAAGCTGCTATGGACAGTATGGACGCTATGGACGATGGCACATGTTGTCCACGGCTGTCTGTCTTGTCCACTTTTACCAAGATAGCGCCTGTTTCCCGGCTCTGCTGTGGGCTTGCAGCCCGCAGCGGCACATGATCCCGCACACGAATCCCCACGCACACCCATACGCCAACCGTGCTGTGGGCTTGCAGCCCGCAGCGGAACATGACCCCGCACACGAATCCCCACGCACACCCAGACGCCAACCGTGCTGTGGGCTTGCAGCCCGCAGCGGAACA
>JAAZKQ010000113.1 GCA_012799755.1 Lentisphaerota bacterium
AAGCCCACAGCACGGTTGGCGTATGTGTGTGCTTGGGTTTTCGTTTGCGGGGTCATGTTCCGCTGCGGGCTGTAAGCCCACAGCACGGTCGGCGTATGTGTGTGCTTGGGTTTTCGTTTGCGGGATCATGTGCCGCTGCGGGCTGCAAGCCCGCAGCACAAGCGGGGAACGGGCGTTTGGTGCTTCCTCGTTGCGTGGGGGCTCCAGCCATCGCATTGCGATATTCTGTCGGCGTCGAGGTGACCAAAACGCGCTTTGGTGGTATCGTATGACTTTCGGCTCCGTGGCGGCGCCCGGCGTGGGCTTTTCCGCGCTACGCCGGTGTTTGCAGATGAATTGGCGCAGTTTGGACAGCAGCAAAGGAAAGAGCACATGGAACAGACGACATTGCCGAGACTTGGGCGTGATCGCGACTGCACGCTGCCGGTTCGCGCGGTACAATTCGGCGAAGGCAATTTTTTGCGTGCTTTCATTGACTGGATGCTCCAGCAGATGAACAAGCAGGGCAAATTCAACGGCATGGTGCGGATTGTCCAGCCCTTGCCGACAGGCACTGGCGAGGCGCTGAATGCGCAAGGAGGGCGTTACACGCTGATTTTGCGCGGGCTGGAGAATGGTCGGCCGGTGGAGAAACGCGAGATCATTGATTGCGTGAAGGACTGCCTCAACCCTTACACGTCCTGGAATGACGTGGTGGACTGTTTTCGCGGGCGTGATTTGCGTTTTGTGTTTTCCAACACGACCGAAGCCGGCATTGAATACAAGGCTGAGCCCTATAAGCCGGGGCAGTGCCAGCAGACTTTTCCGGCCAAGCTGACGAGTCTGTTGTACGAGCGCTACCAGAGTTTCGGCGGTGTGCGTGACCGGGCCCTGGTGATTATTCCTTGCGAGCTGATAGACAAAAATGGCACGACCCTGCAGGATTGCATACTGCACTATGCCAAAGACTGGGGATTGCCGCCTGCTTTTGCGACTTGGTTGAAAGAGGCAAATGTTTTTGTGAACACCCTGGTGGACCGCATTGTCGCGGGCTATCCCCATGAAGAGGCGGCGCGGTTGGAAGCGGAACTCGGTTACCGCGATGCGCTCATGGTTTGCGGCGAGCCCTTTCATTTCCTGGTCATAGAGGGGCCGCAGACACTGGCGCGGGAGTTGCCGCTGGCCGCATGCGGCTTGCAGGTGGTGATTACGGACGACCAGACACCTTATCGTACCCGCAAAGTCCGCTTCCTGAATGGCGCGCATACCAGCTCGGTGCCGGCAGCCAGCTTGAGCGGTTTGACTCTGGTTGATGAGATGATGAACGATGCCGATTTTGGCCCCTTCGTGCGTGATGTCATCTTCTCTGAGGTGTTCCACACGGTGGACTTGCCGGATGAGGAAAAACGCTTTTTTGCCCAGTCGGTCATTGAACGTTTCCAGAATCCCTATGCGCGACACCGCCTTTTGTCCATAGCGCTCAATTCGGTATCCAAGTGGAAGGTGCGAGTGCTGCCCAGTCTTCAGGACTATTTGAAGTTGCGTGGGGCGCTGCCGTCACGCCTGGTCTTTTCACTGGCGGCGCTGCTGCGTTTCTACGAGGTGGAAAGCATGAAGGCTGACGCAGAGGGCCTTGGCCGCGTTGACGGTCGAGAGTACCCGATTGCGGATTCCCCGGAGGTCCTGGCCTTTTTTGCCGAGGAGACGAAGAAGCTTCGCGCGGGCGCTGACGATGTGAGCTATGTGCAGGCGGCCTTGGCGCGCCAGGATTTCTGGGACTGCGATCTCAATCGCGTGGCCGGCCTGAGCGCGGCGGTGACGGCGGCGCTGACAGCCATACATCG
>JAAZKQ010000114.1 GCA_012799755.1 Lentisphaerota bacterium
AAACGACAAAATTGCACGCTGAAAGCCTAGCACATACCAGTTCGCGCCTACTGGTAGTTGTCTGGCTTGAAGACCTTGGCATCCAGCGAAGCGATATGCCGGAAGTGTTTGTGATTGGCGCTGCAGAGGCGGAGAGAGTGTTCGCAGGCGGTGGCAAAGACAAGGGCATCTGCGAGTCGAAGACCGGATTTCAAGGCATATTCTTCCATGAAAATAATAGCGCGGTGTGAGATAGCCTCTGTGATTGGCAGCATTTGAAAATTGAGTGCATTGAGAAACTGTTTGATGAGCATCTGCTCTCGTTTATTGCGAGCGCCCTGCATGAGTTCCATGTAGTTGATGGCAGAAATGAAGCGTTGCTCGTCTGCATCAATTTCTTCGGCAGCCTTGATGGAGCCATGCAGTGCCCAGATTAAGACATCCGTATCGAACAACATCAATTTCCTCGGGGTTCGCGGAGTTTTTTGACGAAGGCGACGGCATCGGACATTTCTGAGCGTTTCGCCCACATGCCAAATGCAGGCAGATCAGCGACCTTGACTGTGGGCTTGGCCACTTCGTCCAAGGGCGTGATCACCGCCCGCTGGCGTCCGCGATAAGTGAGAATAACCCGCTCGTGACGCTCAATGGCAGACATGACATCCTTCATTTTTTTTCTGAGATCAAGCATACTTGCTTCCATAACAATACCTCCTTTAAGTGTACAGTCATACTGTGCACTTGGCGGGCGCGGATACAAGTTGAAAATGGCCGGGAGACACAAGGTCTTGGCTAAAATGTTCAGTTGCTCGCTGCTTTGGCCCAAGCACAAAACAAGCGGGGCAGTATGCCCACTGCGCCCGCCTGAAGAGATGCCTGTGATGGAGGAGCTCGTGACTTACTTGTTGTCCCAGGAATTCATGACGTTGCCGTAGTCGTGGCCTTTGGGCAGCGGGCCGATGAAGTTGGCGAGTTTCATGGTGCCGACATGGCCGTCTTGATACTGGATATTGAGCTGGCCGTTGTGGCGGCCGACGGGCAGGCGGAAGTAATCGCTTGAGGAGTTGCTGCCGTAGTTGGTCGTGGTGCCGGAATAATTGGTCGGCGTCATCCACTGCCAGTCAATGGTGCTCGCAGGCTGGCTGTTCCAGGCTTCGGGGCTGCCGCTGGTGGTATTGGTTGACGTGGGCAACTGGGCGCAGTCAACAAAAAAGGCGGTGTTGGACGGATCAGCGATCATCTTGGCGCTGTAGGAGCCACCCCACCAGCAAAAGGAGTTGGGCACGGCATAGGAACGCACAAAGGTAGTGGTGGGGCATTTGAGGGTTTTTTCGTCGCCGTAGTAGGCTTGGTTCAGGGTGTGCTTAAACCAGCGATGGCTGTGGTTGCCGCTCCAGCCGGCGCCGGGCGTATGCTGCTCGTCGTTGTCGTCGAGGTACATGCGCATGGCGGTGCCCAGCTGTTTCAGGTTGCTCGTGCAGGATATGGCGCGGGCTTTTTCGCGGGCTTTGGCCAAGGCCGGCAAGAGCATGGCAGCCAGAATGGCGATGATGGCAATCACCACCAGCAATTCAATGAGGGTAAATGAGCGTCGGCGGGTTTTCATGGGGCATACTCCTGGTTGAGGGTGAGGCGATAAGGTTGGTAAAATGGGTACAAGCTTTTAGATGCAGGCCAGGTAGTAATTGTTCCTGATAGAAGGCCGGCAAAAGAATAAGGTATGCTGACGACAGGAAAAGTCCAGAGATGAGGATGCTGCAGTATGATATTTTGGTAAGCAGTCACTCGTTGATAATTGTTGTTCCCGCAAGTTCCATGGCTTGCAGGTTGCACAGGTTCCGTCCGCCGGGCCATGGCGCCGCTGCGGGCTATTTGCGGATTTGTTCGACGCGGATGGCGATGGGCTGCTGTTGGAGGTAGGCTCGGCTGTAGGCGCGGATGCCCGGGTCGGTCCAGGTGACGATATCGGGTTTGGCGGCGCCGGTGAGCGGCGCGAAGGTCAATTTGATGTCGTGATGGGCGGTCATGAGCTCGTTAAGACGGGTGAGCTCGGGATCGGGGCTGCGGATGAAACGCCAGTGGCCGTCATTGAGGAAGAGTTCGACGCCGATGTTGTACTGATTGCGGTAATTTTCGGTAGCGAGGATGATGTCGGTGGCGCCGTCTTCATTCCAGTCAACGGTGACGACTTCGGTGCGGGTGTGGGCGTAGAAGGGCGTGCCGTCCTGGAGGCAGAGGGGGATTGCCTCGGCGAATGTTGGCGCCTGGCCGGGTGTCCGGCTGAAGGGGACAATGTGCAGGCGCGCCTTGGCGCCGGGCATTTCGGTGCGGCGATTGTCGTCAAAATGGGCGATGAGCGCCGGCTGACCATTGTAGGTGGTGACTCCCGGTGTGCAGCGATAGGCGAGCGTGCTGCGTGGGGGGAGGCTCCGGAGGTCGTTTTCGAGCTTGAGCGCATAGGTGGTTTTGCCCTGCGGGTCTTCGCAGATGAAGTCGGTAAAGATGCCTTCGGCGGGACAGCTGAAGTCGGTAGGGTGTGTTTTGCGGCGGTTGGGATATTCGCGGAAATGCTGCACGGCCATCCAGGCATAGGAGCCGAGGTGGAGGCGTTCGGCAAAGGGCGGCGGGCGGTGGGGACTGTGGCAGAGCTGTTGGCCGTTGACCAGCAGGGCGCTGCCCCGGCTATTCCAAGTCAGCTCAATGCGATAGAAGGCCTCGCGCTGGAGGGAGAGCGGCTGGGGAGTAATCATGAACTCGCTGCCCAGCTGGCAGCAGAGCCGACCGTCGGGCAGTTGGGCCAGGACGAAGCCCGGCAGGACTGCCATGATTTCGGAGAGCGTTTTGGTCTGAAAGTAGAGATTGTGCAGGGCGCTGGCGTTGAGCTGCCGGCTGTTCCAGAACACGCTGCTGAAAAAGACGCGGCCTGTAGGCGGTACGGCGTTGTCATTGGGAGTAAAGGTGAGGCGGATGGCGCCGCCGTCGGGCGAGAGTTGGTCGCGACACTCCCAGGAAAGGTAGTCGAGGGAGCTGTGCTGGGTGATGTTCAGGCCCTTGCCGCGTTCGGTGCTGACAACTTCGGCGTAGTCCGTACAGGGCTTGGGGGCAAGTTGTTCTTCGGGGGCGAACTGGCCGTTTTCGAGCTGGCGATAGAGTGAGAAGTAGCCCAGACGCCAGTTGTGTTCAGTGTTGCAGAGGATGTCCAGGCGGCCATCGCCATCGGCGTCCAGGCAGCGGATTTGGGAATAGAGGGCGCCGTATTCGTTGCTGTCCGGACAGCCGTAGCGTTGCGCATCGGGCGCTTCGAGAGCGATGGGTTCCAGGCGAGTGAAGAGGCCGTCCTGGTAGCTGAAGCGCGAGAGTCTCATGGCGAAGGCGATCTGACAGAAGATGAGCCGCCCGTCGTTGTGGAGGTCGGTGATGGCGAAGTTCGCCAGGCCGGCGTAATTCAGTGGCGCTTGCTGTTCCAGGCAGCGCAGTGGCGTTTCGCCGGCGGCGACCGTAAGTACACTGCCCTTGGCCAGACGGGCGGCGCGGACGGAGCGCAGGAAGAGATCCTGCGTGCCGTCCTGATTCACGTCATGCCAGGCGAAGTAGGGATAGTAACGCGGACATTCGACGGGCTTGCCGGCATCGGTTTGGACGAGCTCGGCTTTGTTGAAGGCGAATTCCTTGGCCGTGCCTTCGTTGAAGGACACGTAGAGGAACACGGGCACGAGTATGGACAGATCCAGGAGCCCGTCGCCATTGAGATCATCCAAGGATAAGGACGGTAGGCGGACGCTGCTGCCGCGGCTGACTTCCAGAGAGTCCGGGAGGTCAAGCTGGATAGGCTCGGCGGGAGCGAAGCGGGGGAGGCCTTGCTCGTCCAGTCCCAGCCCTTTGCGAAAGATGATCTCGGGGGTGGCTTGCTTGAGACGGACGGCGACGGCATCGGCGATGCCATCACCGTCGAGGTCGCCGTATGCATAGCGCCAGCCGCGGCCGAGGTCGGTCACCGTGCGGGGATCGGCGAAATCCAGCTGGCCGGGGCGTTGGCTGACATTGCGCGCGAAGAGCGGCGCTGTGTTGTAGTAGCGGCAGAAAAAGAGGTCTATTTTGCCGTCGCCGTCAGCATCGGCGGGGTCAACGATGGAGAAGGCCAGGCCGTGGTGTTTGTCGGTGCCGATGGCTTCGTCCATGCTGTCTCTGGCGAGGAAGTGACGGTCGGCGGCGGTTCTGAAGGGGCCGGGGGCGCCGAGATTCTGGAAGATATGGGCAAAGTCCGTCCAGCGGCCGGCGATGAGCGCGGGTACGCCGTCACCGAAGATGGGCGCGAATTTGGCCGACCAGATATTACCGGGCAGACCGGTGGTTTCGCGGGTATCGAGCATGAGCGGGTCGCCCATGCCGAGGAGGCGTTGCAGGGGCAGAGCGCCGCTGCGCTCGCCCGCTGCTGCAATGTCAAGGCGGTAACGCCGTGCCGCTCCGGCAATGGCCCAGGCCACGCGGACGCGGTCGGGCGTCAGCGGCGTCAGCCGGCAGTTGAGCGAGGCGGGGGCTGTGTTGTCGCTGTCGTCATTCAAGGCGACGATGCTGATGCCCATGCGGTCAAGGGATTTGCCGGTGAGTTCTTCGAGGACAACGAAGTCAATGGTGTACTGAGCGATCTGGCCGGCCAGGATGTCGTCACCATCGCAGCTGATGACGAGGCTGCAAGCGGCGCCACCCGTCGCGCCGTCCACCAGCTCGGTTTTGGCCCATGGCGCGAGCTGTTCGTCCAGCCAGTTGAGCCGCGGTGGCACGTCTTCCGGCTGAGCGGCAAGCTCCTGGCGGAGAAGGGGCAGATGTTTGGCGTAGCGTTGCGTGAGAGCGCGGGCGACGGCGCTGGGCTGCGCCAGCTGCTGCTCGTAGCTCTGGATGCTATTCGAGACCGTCTGGGCGAAGATGGCGCCGGCGGCATGCAGGGCCAGGATGAAAGACAGGCGACGGGTCATGGCAGGACTTTTCTCCGTTGTTTATGCGGTAGTTATGTTTGTTTTATGGCTAAATCCAGTAGCGCCCCCACGGGGCGCCAGTTTTGGAGCATGCCCATCCCCAGGCTGAAGCCTGGGGTTAAGCATGGTTAAGCGCCTACGGCGCAAAATTTTGCATCCATGCAGCACACATGCTGCCCTTTGTTTCCCATACAGAAGACCCATTATGAAAAACAGCTTGAAATAATTCCAGAACTGTTGCCTTGATTTTTGAACGAATTCTTGGCTATAAAATAGACATAATTATCATACAAGCAACGGAGAAAAGTCCGGCTCCTGGCTTCGGCAACCGGCGCTGAGCCGAAAAGGGATAGGTGGGGGAGCGCGAGGG
>JAAZKQ010000115.1 GCA_012799755.1 Lentisphaerota bacterium
CCCGCCACGTCAGCGCCAATCCATAGCCGCCTGCGCATTGACCGAGATACTCGCAGCGCGTATCGGCTTCCGGGGAAGTGCCAAAGGTAATGACACGGCGCGACGCGGCGTGAGCGCGCAGGATGTCACTCCCCTCGGCTTCGGCGGGGATGAACGCCACGCCGTCCGGCGCACTCAGGGACAGCAAATCGCCTTTTTCCTCGGCGACGCCGCGCAGGTCCCGGAAAAACTCCAAGTGCGCGGCGCCAATGCTGCAAATGAGTCCGTGCTGAGGCACGACCATTTTAGCCAAGGTGGCAATCTCGCCCGGGTGATTACTGCCCATTTCAATGACTGCTGCTGCGGTTTCGTTGCTGATCCGCAGCAGGTTACGCGGCACGCCGAAGTGATTGTTGGTGTTGCCGATGGTCTTGAGAACCCGGCCCGGCCAGCGTTGCGCCAGCACCGCCGCGCAGAGTTCCTTCGTGCTGGTCTTACCGCAGCTGCCGGTAATGCCCAGCACCGGCAAGGCCGGAAATCTCAGGCGATGCGCGCGCGCCAAAGCCTGGAAGGCTGCCAAGCTGTCCGCCACCCGCAGACAAGCGCAGCCGGCGGCCTCGGCAGCCGAGCGTTCCTCAACTGTCAACTCGCGTTGCACGCACAGAGCCGCCGCACCGGCCTGTACGGCTTGCAAGAGATAGCGGTGGCCGTCGGTCAATTCACCGGCAATGGCCACAAACAACGCACCGGGACGCAGTTCGCGGCTATTGTCTTGCACGGCATTCACGCCCGTCCGCGAAGACGGCGGCGGCAACAGCCACCTGCCGGCGCATATCTCGGTAAGTTTCTGCCACGAAAAAAAACTATCGCTCATTGAGTGTTCTCCACAAGAAACAGGAAAGATGCAGCCACGCCGGCTGATGCGCCAGGCAAAACAAAAGCAACGCACGAACTGCAAGAATACTCCTCGCAGCGACCTTTTGCAACGCTCGCTGGACGTAAAAGGGAAAGTTGGGTTTAGCGAGGGGGAGGAAAGGTAAACTGTATGAATTGGCGGCAGGCTTAAAAAATGAATACATTGCGAATGCGAACCGCAAGATTGAGCTGTATGCACGTTACAAGGGCAAGCCCGAGCGCGAGTGGACGAAAGAAGATCGCGAGGCGCTGAGTGTTGAGCAAGTACGCGGAAAAGAGTCCAGCTGAATTTATTGCGAAGGCGTTTGTTGCGCAGCAGAGAGGACAGCAATTGCCAAAGGAGCTGACCACGCTCCTCAATAAACTCCCACAAGCACAGATGAAAGGATGAAAAGATGATTCTCGACGACGGAAAAGGGAACAAATGGATTGAGTACCTGGATGACGAGCGTGACGATTTGGGGCGTCGTTATGTCCTGGCCGACACTCCCAACGACATTCTGGAGGTGCTGGTTGACCATGAGATAGACAGCCGCTGCCTGGAAGAACCCTGCTACAACTTCAGCCGCGTCCCGGCTGAACGCTACATCCCCATCCGCGACCGCCAGATCAAGGAGCGCGGCCTGACTAAAGAATTTCTTGGATACGACGACTGAAAATCACCACAACAACACAATTGCAAGCAATAGAAGTGCGCGAGTGGTTTTCATGTCAGGTACTGCTTCATGAAGAAATCCATCTATGTCGCGCCTTTTCAGGGCTGATTCCTTTCCGCACAGTTTTTTTAACCGGAGCCGCTGACCAGGCTTCTCGA
>JAAZKQ010000116.1 GCA_012799755.1 Lentisphaerota bacterium
AAGCCCACAGCACGGTCGGCGTATGCGTGTGCTTGGTTTTTTGTTTGCGGGATGATGTGCCGCTGCGGGCTGCAAGCCCGCGGTACGGTCGGGAAATGGGGTGATGTGGGCTGGCCCTTGGCTTTCCGAGCAGCCAACCTGAAAAAATCTGCGTTAATCTGCGACATCTGCGGATGAGAAAAAGCCCTTGCAAGCGGCTGTGTGATCAGGGATTGATGATTTTGACTTCGTAGCGTTTGAAGGTCATGGTCGCGGGCTTCCGGTCGGGAATGGGTATGACCGCTTCGAGTTCGTCTTCGCTGGTATTGACGGCGATGACCGTCTGCTTGTCGCCGATGGCCTTGGCCCACCATTCGACGCGGGCATCTTTTTTGACCTCGACAGTGCCGCTTTGGGTGTTGCCGGGGGCGAGGATCAGTGGCCGGAGATCACGGATTTCCTTGATGACCGCGCAAAGGGCGTCCCACGCATGGGGAACGTGGGCGACGGTATAGTACTGATTCTGGTGAGCTGCGTACCACCACCACCACAGACCATTGACGGATTTGACGACGCCGACGAAAGCGGCGGCGCGCATCCAGTCGGCATCCGGTGAAAATTGCGCTGGATCAACAGGCATTTTGTTGCGGAAGGCCTTGGTCTGCTCCCTATCAAAACAATGGATGAGGAGGGTGATGGGCGAATCGTTGAGCAGGAGTTCGCGGTGGCTGGCGATGGTTTTGACGATTTGCGCGGGCTCGTGGTAGCTCTGGGTCCAATGAGTGTCCCAGGTGCGCCGGTACTTGTTCATGCCATTGCCCCAGGTGGTCATCACCACGGGATGATAGGGATCGAGCTCGCGGACCAGTTCGGCCAGGCTGGTCAACAAGGCCGGTGAGACGTATTGCTTGACGATTTCCGGCTCGTCATAGAGGTACCAGCAGAAGAGACCGGGATGATCCGCCAGTGCGCCGACGCGTTTGGCAAGGTGTTCAAAGTTGCCTTGGACCATGCCATTGCCGCTGCCCACGCCGCGGTCGAAGCCGATGAAGGCCCGCAGCCCATTGGCGGCACAGGCGTCGAGGTATTCGCGGCAGGCGACGTCGTCCTGGCTGCCCTCCCAGCGATAGGTGTGGACGACTTCGAAGCCGGCGTCCTTGATCAGCGGCATGTCGTTGGGCAGCACCTCGTAGATGCCCAAGGGGAAGATTTTCCGGCCGTTTTGGTTGTAGTTGCCATCGCTGTCAATGATTACTGATTCGGCTGGTTTTGCTGCGTGGAGCAGCCAGAAGACGTGTTCGGCGCGGTTGCCGCTGGGATCGGTGGCGGTGACCTGCAAGGTATTCAGGCCGCGTGGCCAGCCGCCGGGCATGCTCAGGGTGTATGCAAAGCGCTTGTCGCCCAAGGCGCGCGGGGCGCTGACGTTGACGGCTTGGTTGTCGCCGAGGCCGGCGAGGATGGTCGGCGCCTGCGCATCCTCGTCACTGACGATGAGGGTGACGCCGCTGTCCGGCGCCGTGACTCGCCAGGCGCGTCCGGTGATGATGGGCGGCAGGCAGTCGCGATTCTCCGGCACGGTTTGGGTGAAGGACCAGGGCTGCGCATCGCTACATCCCTGGGTGGTGACGCGCCAATGCCAGGTGCCGGGCGGCAGGGGCTCGCGCAGTTGCCATTTGGCGTCAACGCCGAGTTCGTAGCGGCGGGTGGCATCACCGGCGGGGAAGCTTTCGTCGCGAGACAGTTCGAGGACGTAGGCTTCAACGCTCGGCAAGGGCGCCCACTCGAAGAATGGCGTGTTGGTGCTCAGGACGGCTTCGGGCTCGGGGCTGAGTTTGATTACCGAGATGTCAACTTCGCGCATGCTGAAGTCGTCGAACCAGGCTTTGCCGGCGCCGCGGAGGGCGAGGAAGACGGAGGCGAAGCCGGCGTCAATGGGCGCGCGCAGTTCCTTGCATTCTTTGAGCTGCCAGTCCGTGGTGCCGTAGACCTCGCAGGCGTACTGGCCGCCGGCAAGCCATTTGCCGTTTTTGTCAGACCATTCCACAATGAGGCCGGCGCCGACGGATGACATCCTGCCGGGCTTGGCCACGACGTTTTCGGTTTTGACGAAGCAGGAAGCCGCGTAGGCCCTGCCGCCGATGATGGGCACCTGCCGCGTGATATAAAAATCTTCGGTCATGGGGTCATTGACGGTCAGGCAGGCGGCCTGTTCGCCGGAGTGGACCTTGTCGCGGTCGAGGCTTCCCGTTTTGCCGAATGACCAGTTGTCCTTGCCGTCTTCGAAGCCGGGGTTGGCCAGCGTCATGGGCGTCACGCGGCGCAGTGGCACGCGCAAATAGCGTTGGCGCTTGGCGGCCTCGGCGGGGGCGAAGTCCTTCACGGCGAACTCCACGGTGGCGACAATGGTCTTGGCTTCGTCAGCCACATTGGTGGACATGATGTAACGGATGTTTTTTTGGGGGGTGCTGCGTCTGTCTTGAAGCATGAAGGGAAAGGTACCTTCCGTGCGGGTGAGGGTGTAGCGGTGTTCGGGCAGGTCAAGGGTCAGTATGCGGTGCGAACAATTGGAGAATCTTTCTTCATCATTGACGCTGATGGGCCGGTTATCGCCGTAGAGGAAGACCGCGCCTTCGTCGGTCTTCAGGCTTTCCGGCGGGACGTAAATGCCGAATTCGACGGGGCCCGTGGGCTGCGCAAGCATATTGAGGGCTATGCGCAGGGTTTTATCGGTGAAGGTGAGGGTGAGCTTGGTGTCGGCTTGTTGATCCTGCTTGTGCCAGGTGAAGGCATTGCCGTCGCGAGTCATGGCGGCATTGTGGA
>JAAZKQ010000117.1 GCA_012799755.1 Lentisphaerota bacterium
AAGACGAGCAGCAGCTCTACGCCGCCATCAAGAGCAGCGTGGCCAACATGCTGCCGGCGGCGCCGGTTCCCGGCATGGACCTTGATGCATCGGTCATCGTTGACGGTTATTATCACTACGACGACCACAAACACGGCGTCTCCCACCTCAAACACTCCATGGCCGGCTTCAGCCACGCCCATGACGATCACGACGCCGGGCACGGCCATGAGCACGGCGTCATTGAGGACGGCTTCAACCTCCGTCATATCGAACTGGGCCTCGCCGCCGCCGTTGATCCCTATTTTACCGCCTGGACGACCCTGGCTTTCGACGACCACGCCTCGGAAGTCGAAGAAGCCGTCATCCAAACCAGCGCGCTGCCCTGGGGTTTGACCCTCAGCGCCGGCAAGATCAAAAGTGGCATCGGCCGCATGAATCGCCAGCACTCGCACAACTGGGACTTCTTCGATCAGCCGCTGGTCTACGACGCCTTCTTCGGCGACCACGGCCTCACCGACAAAGGCTTGCAGCTCACCTGGCTGGCGCCCACGCCCTGCTACTTCCTCCTCGGTGTCGAGGCTTTCCAAGGCAAGCATGAAAACGTCGCCAATTACCTCGGCAGCGATCCCCTCCCACGCCATAATGGCCCGAGGCTGTGGACCTCCTTCCTCAAATTCGGCCCGCAACTCGGCGATCAACACGCCTTGCAATTCGGACTCTCCTATGTCCAGGGACGTCACCAGGAAGAAGAAGAACACGACGGGCATAGCCACTACTTCAATGGCTATAACCGCATCTACGGCGCCGACGTCGTCTATAAATACGACGCGAAACGGCCCCACGGCCACGGCGATGTCGTCCTCCAGGGCGAATTCTTCCGCCGCGAACGCGATGTCGAGTTGCTCAACAACGGCAAGGACTACGACAGTTCGCAGGACGGCTATTACCTCCAGGCACTCTACGGCTTCATGCCTCGTTGGCGCGTCGGCGCCCGCTGGGAACAACTCGGCGTCACCAACGACGTGCATGATGTCCACGACGGCAAGATCAGTTGCGGCGCCAGCAACCGCGCCAGTGCCATGCTCGACTGGAAACTCTCCGAATTCTCACTCCTGCGCCTGCAAGCCACGCAAGGCAATTTCGCCACTGCCGAGGGCCGTAAAGACTTCTGGGAATTCATCATGCAGCTGCAAATCAGCATCGGCAAGCACGCCGCCCACGACTTCTGAACACGAGCTTGATGACATTCATCCAGACCAAGAGACGTATTGAAAGGACAATCCCCCATGAAACATCCTGCTTTTCTCATCCTCGTCGCCTTTTTGTGCACTACCCTGGCCGGCGTTGAAGCCCAGCCCATCCGTATTGTCACCACCACCACCGACCTGGCTGACATCACCCGCGCCATCTGTGGCGAACTCGCCACCGTCAACAGCATCTGCACCGGCCAGGAAGACCCGCATGCCCTCAGCGCCAAACCCGGCTTCGTCGTCAGCGCCCGCGACGCCGATCTCTGGATCCGCATCGGCATGGAACTTGAAATCGGCTGGGAAGGGCCGATTCTGCGTGACTCCCGCAACCGCCGTATTCAGGTCGGCGCGCCGGGCCATCTCGACGCATCAACACATGTCATCCGCCTGGACCTGCCCACCCAAACCATCACGCGCGCCATGGGCGACGTTCATCCCATGGGCAACCCCCACTACTGGCTTGATCCCCTCAACGGTCGCATCATCGCCAAAACCATCGCCGACAAACTCTGCGAACTCTACCCGCAACATCAGGACAGCTTCCGGCAAAGGCTCCGCGACTTCCAAAACGACCTGGACGAGCGTATGTTCGGCTATGATCTGGTCGCCCGTTTCGGCGGCGCCAAACTCTGGCGCTTCCTCAATGACGGCACCCTCAAGCAGCAACTGGCCGATGCCGGCCTCGCTGCCGACGCCGGCTGGTATGGACTCCTGGCGCCCTATGCAAACAGCAGTGTCGTCACCTACCACCGCAGCTGGATTTATCTCCTGGGGCGCTTCGAGCTCACCGTGCCGGCTGAAATGGAACCTCTGCCCGGCGTCCCCCCCAGCGGCCGCCATCTCGCCAGACTCGCCAAAGACATGCGTGACAAACAAGTCCGCGTCATTCTTCAGGAACCCTTCTACAATCGCAAGGCTGCCGACCTGCTCGCCAAACGCAGCGGCGCGCTAGTTCTTGTGCGCGCCAATACCTGTGGCGGTAGCCCTGAAGCCAGTTCCTACCTGGCCATGCTCGACAGCGTCATCCATGGACTCCACGACGCCCTCAGCGAGGGCAACGCCCGGCCCTGATCACACGAACGCAAAGACACAAGGAACCCGGCCGGGCGGCACGCCCAAAACGTGCCGTTTGGCCGGCAAAGCCTTACAGCCTCGCGCAACAACGAATATTGGACCCCCTCCGATGCAAGACCTCATTCTCAGCTGCAACAAGCTCAGCGTCGGCTATGGCCGCGACGCCGTGCTCAGCGGTGTTGATCTCACAATTCCGCGCGGCGTGCTTCTGCCCTTTGTCGGCCCCAATGGCGCCGGCAAATCCACGCTGTTCAACACCCTCCTCGGCCTGCAAGAGCCCCTCGCCGGCAGCATCAACCGTAACTTCGGTGAGCTCCCGCCCGGCTACGTCCCGCAACAGAAACAGCTCGACCCGCTTTACCCGGTATCGGTACGCCAGATCGTCGCCATGGGCCTTTACCCGGAAATCGGCCTGAGCTTGCGCGTGCCGCAGTGCTTCCAAAAACGCCTCGAACACGTGCTGGCGACTTTCCAGCTCGAACAGCACCAACACAAGCTCTTCGCCGAACTCTCCGGCGGCATGAAACAAAAAACACTCATCGCCAGGGCCTTCACCAATAACAGCGAGGTGATTTTCCTTGATGAACCCACTGCCGGCCTCGACGCCGCCGCCGAGGCCACCGTACTCAAGCTCATCGTCGCCATGAACAAGCACGCCGGCAAAACCATCCTCGTCGCCCATCACCGTTTGGAAGACCTGTCCCGCCTTGCTGCCGAGGTCTGCTACATCAACCACGGCCAGGCCCGGATCGTCAGCGCCGGCCAAGCCATCCGGCAACAACTGTACCCATCTGAAACACCATAATCAGCCAGGCAGTCCCCCATTGACACTCGTCGTTCCCATAAGCCCAATGCTCTTCACATAATAGCCAATATAGATCTTGACGAACGTTCAACTCATATAAGAGCCATTGATGTCCG
>JAAZKQ010000118.1 GCA_012799755.1 Lentisphaerota bacterium
CGCAAAACCCACTTATGCTTTTCGGACAAGCTCGAGTTGCAGCAACCGACACCTGGAGATTTATCCATGCGACACCTCCCCCTGGCGCTCTTCGCCGTCCTCTGCAGCACCCTCTGCGCTGATCAGTTCTTCCCCGTCAACAGCGGCACGCAACGGCCGGACCCCATCGCCAGCCCCTACGCCGTCCCCGGCGGCAGCATCACCGAGTATCTCGGCCCCTCGCCCAAAAGCCTCAATTACTACCTCGATAACAATATGATGAGCGCAAAAGTCTTCGACGCGCTCTACGAATCTCTCATCGGCATGGACGCCCAGACCCTCGAATACGACCGCGCCGTCGCCAAAAAATGGTCCATTTCCGACGACAAGCTCAGCTTCACCTTCTGGCTCGATGAAAATGCCCGCTGGAGCGACGGCAAGCCCATTACCGCCGAAGACGTCATCTGGACTTATCAGGCCATCATTGATCCCAAAAACCTCACCGGCCCTCACAAACTCAGCCTGGAACGACTCCACGAGCCCGAAATCGTTGACAACGGCGCCGCCGTCCGTTTCCGCGCCAAGGAAGTCCACTGGCAAAACCTCGGCGCCGCCGGCGGCTTCAGCATCCTGCCTAAACATGTCTTTGCCGACCAGGACTTCAATCAGCTCAACTTTGAGTTCCCCGTGGTCTCCGGCCCCTACCGCGTCAAAGAAATCCGCGAGGGCTTCCATCTCCTCCTCGAACGTCGTGACGACTGGTGGCGCCGCCAATGGCCCGCGCACCAAGGCATCTACAACTTCCAGGAAATCAAATACCGCTTCTTTGAAGACCGCAACAACGCCTTTGAGGCCTTCATCAAGGGCGAAATTGACGTCTTCGCCGTCTACACCGCCAGCCAGTGGCACCAGATTGAAACCAAGATCAGCGCCATCCGCAACAACTGGATCGTCAAGCAGGCCATCCACAACTCGCGCCCCGTCGGCTTCCAAGGCTTCGCCATGAATATGCGCCGGCCGCCCTTTGACGACCTCCGCGTACGCAAGGCCATGGCCCTGCTCCTCGACCGCGAAACCATGAACCAGACCATGATGTACAACCAGTACTTCCTCCATCGCTCCTACTGGGAAGACCTCTATGACGAGCAACATCCCTGCCCCAACCAACTCGTGCCCTTCGATAAACAAGCCGCCCGCGCCATCCTCGCCGAAGCCGGCTGGAATGCCAACCCCAACACCGGCATTCTCGAAAAAAATGGCCGGCAACTCCAGTTCACCTTCCTGAACCGCGACGAGGTCTCAAATAAATTCCTCGCCGTCTTTGACGCCGCGCTCAAGGACGTCGGCATCAAAATGACCATCCAGAATAAAGACTGGTCCGCCTGGGCCAAGGACATGGACGCCTTCAGCTTCGATATGACCTGGGCCGCCTGGGGCGCCGGCCTCTTCAAAAACCCCGAAGGCATGTGGTCCGGCAAAGAAGCTGACCGACCCGCCGGCAGCAATATCACCGGTTTCAAAAACAGCGACGTTGACGCCCTCATTGAAAAACAAAAAACCATCTTCTCCGTCCAGGAACGCCACGAACTCTGCCGCCGGATTGACGCCATCGTCTTCAATCAGCATCCCTACGCTCTCCTCTGGAATATCAACTACACCCGTCTGCTCTACTGGAACAAATTCGGCACGCCACCCACCGTCCTCGGCAAATACAGCGACGAAAGTACCGCCTACTGGTGGTATGACGAAGACGCCGCCGCCGAACTCAAGGACGCCATGAACAGCAACAGCCCACTGCCCAAACCGCCGGCCGAAGTCTGGTTCAACAAGGCAAGCGGCAACTGAACAACCCGACACCATGGAGTCATTAAAAAATTAAGGCAACAGTTCTGGAATTGTTCCAAGTTGTTTTTTGCAATAGGTTTTCTGCATGGGAAACAGAGAGCGGCACATGTGTTGCATGAATGCATGATTGCGCCGTAGGC
>JAAZKQ010000119.1 GCA_012799755.1 Lentisphaerota bacterium
ATGGGGGTGCGGGCCTTGGCCGTGCAGGCTGACGTGGGGGTGGCCGCCGCTGTTGATGCGATGTTCGCGCAGATAGACAAAGACTTTGGGCACCTTGACATCCTGGTGAACAACGCCGGCACGAGCCGCGCGGAGACCATCTTCGAGATGAGCGAAGAGAGTTGGGATTTCATTCTCAACACGAATTTGAAGAGCATGTTTTTGTGCAGCAAAGCAGCGATGTTGCGCATGCGTGAGCGGCGCGAAGGGCGCATCATCAACATGAGCTCGGTGGTCGGACATCAAGGCGCACTTTTTGGTCATGTTCATTATGCGGCGAGCAAAAGCGGCATTTTGGGCTTCACGAAGACCTTGGCGCGCACGGGCGCGCCGCTGGGCATCACCGTGAACGCGGTGGCGCCGGGCGTCATTCGCACTGAATTGCTGTATCAGACGCACGGCGAGGCCGGCGTCAAAAAGCTGGCTGAAAGCATCCCGCTGGGGCTGGGCGAGCTGCGCGACGTTGGTTTGAGCGTGGCTTTTCTGGCCGGCGAAGGCGGGCGCTACCTCACCGGCATCTGCATTGATGTCAATGGCGGCATGTATATGCGCAGCTAGAATTTATCCGAAAAGCATAAGTGGGTTTTGCGAGGGGGAGGAAAGGGTCAAAGACCCTTTCCTCCCCCTCGCAAAACCCACTTATGCTTTCCCGCCAACCTCAACCTGGACAGACACGGAAGCAACTATGAAACTTGAACTGGGACAAGAACGGGTCATCGTCCGCGGCATCCGACCGGAAGAACAGTTGTGGGGAGCGTATCAGTTTCCCATTCCCTATGTTCTGGAGGACCGCATACTGGTTGGAGTGCACATCACTATTGATGACATACGCACCTATGGCGCGACCAACCGCTGGTTCGAATCCACAGACTTGGGCAGGACCTGGCGGGAAGTTGACGCCGAGACGGCAGAAAATCAGATCGGCGTCAAACTGCCCAACGGCGACATCGTCAGTCTGCCCATGGAAAGCGCCTTTCCGTTGGACGGCTATCGCCTGACCCCCTACAAGTACCGGACCCCTGGTTATGATATGACCCGCCAGGCAGAAGAGGGAACGCTACCCATTCCAGACGGAGTGACCTCATGGATGGGGGGCACCGATATCTTCGCCTACAATGCCGACCGACTGCCCCCGAGCCTGGCTAAACGTCAATGGCTGGTCAAACGTCTGCTCCCCGGGCAAAAACAGGCGCAAATGGAATATGCCGAGCTTGACTGGCCCTATTTGACGCGTGTTGTCCATACCCAAAAAGGCTCGGTTCCGGTCATGAAAGCCATCTCACCGCGCGGCTATCTCCGCACGGGCCCAGACGGCGCCCTCTGGGTGACGGCATTTTCCGGGGAAGGACATCTCAATCCGCTTAATGGCCAATACAGTCCATATTATTCGGCTGAGCTGTTCCGGTCAGAGGACAACGCCCATTCTTTCCAACAGGTCGCCCACATGGAATACGAGGCGGACGGACACCATTATCCCTACGCCAGCGGTGGCTTCAGCGACAGTGATATTGCCTTTATGCCCGACGGCTCCATGGTGTGGTTCTTCCGTTCCAACTGGTATGCCTCAACCGGGCAGGAGTGGTCGCCGATGTACTGGAGTCGCTCCACGGACTTTGGACGTACCTGGGAAAAACCGCGGGTCTTCGCCCCCTATGGAACGCTGCCACGCCTGGCGCGGCTGGACTGCGGCACCGTATTGGTCTGCTACGCACGACCAGGCATGTTCATTTCCGCCTCGCTCAATGCCTCCGGAACGCAATGGTCGGAACCACTGATGGTGGAAACCCCGGGAGATCGCAGCCATCTGGCCAATGTGGTCCGCACGCCGCCTACTTTCCATGACTGGGACGGCGCCTGCAACAACCCTGAAATCATCCCCATCGGCGAAAACAAGGCGCTGTTCTTCTACAGCGATTTCTACTACCCTGATGAGCATGGCGTGAAGCGCAAAACCATCCTCTGCCGGGAAATCACGGTGCGGGATTGAGGTCATCCGAAAAGGGGCATGTGGTGATTCTTGCCTGTCGCAAGTGTTTTATCAGCCTTTTTCAGCCGTAAAGCAGATACGCTTACCACACCAAGCAACGGAGAAAAGTTCAGTCCTGTCTTCGGCAACTGACGCTCAGCGCCTTGCGGCAATCG
>JAAZKQ010000120.1 GCA_012799755.1 Lentisphaerota bacterium
CACGAACAGCAAGATTTTCACAGGCATTGGAACATCCTATTGCTGCGCCCGCTTCGAAATGGACAAGCCACAGAAATTTCCTGTACGCTATTTTCGGGAAGCGGAAGGCGGCTGGCGAAAATACAGCGCGGTACCTTTTCGACAAAATAGCGACCCGTGGCGAATATTGGCTCTCGATGATACAGATACGTTGGAGCCACTCGAAGTGAGAATTGGCGCACAACAAAAACCGCGCCAAGGAGTAAACACTTGCGGCGCGAATTCGCTGTTCATATTCGAAACAAAACCTGGCTTTTTGCCTGATGAGTTTCTCTTCCCGCTAGCGACCAAAGAACAGTGGAAACAAGAGCATGCTATCCCAAACCGCTGGATACTGCTGCCATATGATCGAAATACGGCTAAACCACTTACACCAAACCAAATCGGCCAGATTGACGAACTGAGAAATTACTTCGACAAAATTCAGGTCGCTCTGAAAGCCCGCAGGGGCACCTTGATCAGAACGGCCATCGCCAAAGGGCTCTGGTGGTCGCTTCTCGGTGTTGGTCCATACTCATTTGCGCCGTACAAAATCATGTGGGAGGCCTACGGAATGAGCCAATTCACTCCCATTATCCTGCACGAAGAAGACGGTCAGCCTTGGCAAGGAAATCAAGCCATGCATGCCTTCATACCGTGCTGGAGTGAAGCCGATGCCAAGCGCATTCATAGCGAACTCCAAAACCCCGCAATCACCGCGCTCTTGAAACAGCTGAATGGTGACGGCAAGTGCAATTGGGCCCAACCTGGAAAAATGATGAAAGTGTTGACTTTCGCTCAGCCACAACTCCATCAGCCGCTCCTCTTCAGCTAAAGTTGGATATGGTGATAACCTACGAGGCTGATGGCCTTGCCTGCTTCGCCGTCCTTGCCGCTGCGCGCCGGACCGACAAAGAGACAGAGATGGAGCTGTGACAGCGGGAGACAACCATTTATGCTGCAAAAGCTCTGTGCCTCAAGTGCTTCCCACAACAAACGAGACGAAGTCGCTCCCCGCACGAGTAGCTATCCTGCGCATGAAATGACCGCAGCTTTACCCTTGTCACAAAATTGGGAAGAGCCGCTTTTCCTCCTTTGCTATGGCTATCACTTGCCCCAAGGCTTCGCCGCATTCTCACGTATCCATTGACGGGATATCTTCACCGCGTCGAGGTCCATGTCCACAAGCGGCGTGCAATGGAAAATCACGCCGGAAATGGCTTTCGCCGCCAGCAGCCTGGACGTCTGTTCCAGCTGAAGCGCCATGGACTCGCCAGGCAGCAACTTTTTGCCGCCGAAATCGTACATGTACTGACCCAGCAAAATCGGCTTCGTATCCCCGATGAGCGCCCTCAGAACCGCGACCCGCTCCTCGATCCCGCCCACATTCTTTCCATGCCAAAACCAGAACGTGACCTCGTCGCAAATATCCAGTGTTTCCTTGTATTCGGGTTTCACGTCATTGGCGTCTGAATACAGGACCACGCACAGTTTCATCCCGCGTTGGTGGAGTTGGTCTCGTACCTGCAAGAGCTTGTCGCTGTCCTGGCGAACGACGCCGCTCCAGTAGTCGTCCATCACGAACCGCGTCAAATTCGGCATCTTGTCTGCCAGCGCCAAGCCGATTTCGACCTTTTCGTCAAAGCTCTCGGCCGCGCCATCGGTGATGGAGAAGCCAACCCGTTTCGTTTGTTTGAATTGGGTCATGTACGACGGCACATCCTCTTTCCTGGGCAGGTTGAGCCATCTGACGACGAAGCACCCCGGGATGCTCATGGCCTTGCAGGCGTCCGCCATATCAATCCGCTTGTCGTAAGGCAAGTTTTAGCCTTCGGTCTTCTTGTGCTGCAGTGCCGCAAAAGAATCGCAGTGGTGTCCCCACATCCACAAGCGGTCACCGATCTCGTTCCCGTAGGGAAGGCGCTCATTTACAATAGCCATGTTTTCTGCTCCTGGTTTCAACGGGTTTTAAGACAAAATAGTCAACGCGCGAAATGTTGCGATGAAAAAAGACACTTGACACAGTGGTGCTGAATCTTTTGCCTTTGTTGCGCCGTAGGCTAAAATTCATACACAAAGACTTGATAAACAACGCATTGCTGAAAACCTTTCCCCAAAGGGGGAGGGGGGAGTTTCGGTTGTGCTGCTATAAGGAATCACCTATCGCCAGCTACGAGTATCATCACAAGTTTTCGCACCCTACTAAAATTTATGATTTGCTTTCAACGGTGCTAAAAGGCAACTTAGACGGGCCTCTTTTCGCAAAACCGGGCAGGAGCCCTTATCGGATCAATCTCAGCCTGCCGTCTTCGGTCGCCGCCAAAACGCCCTGCCCGGCTGGCTTCAGGGTCGTCACTTGGGACTTCGTGTCCAGTTCCCGAATCGGCTTGCCGGCAGCGTCAATTTCGACGATCCGCCCATCGCGCAAGCCTGCGAAAACACACTCCTTGCCGCCGGCAACCAAGGCATTCACCGGACTGCCCACATTGCGCGCCCAACGCAAGGCGCCGTCTTCGAGCCCCCAACAATACACAAACTGGGAGAAACTCCCTGCCAAGGTCTCGTCAACGCCATCGCCATCCAAATCCTTGCCCAGCACACAGCGCACTTCCTCGCCGGTATTGAACTCGAATCGCTTTTGTCCTGTCGAGCTAAAGCAGTAGAAGTGCCCATTGCCCGAGCCTGCCAGGACTGAGCGCTTGCCATCGCCGCCCACTGCCGTATCAATGGCCCAGCAAATGGGGCCGAATCTGGCGGCCCACTTCCTCTTGCCAGTATGGTCCACCACGCTCATCGAATAGTAGTGCGTGCCGCAAATCACCTCCGCCTTGCCGTCGCCATCCAAATCAACCACGGCGCCCGACCGGGAAGGATGCACCGACTCGTAATGCCACAGGCAATTACCCTTGCGGTCAAAGGCGTAAAAACGCCAATTTTCGGCGCCACAGACGATTTCCGGCCAGCCATCGCCATCGAGGTCGCCGGTGCGAATCAGATTCCCGTCCGGGGGACGCCGGTAGAATTCCATTTGGTAACGCCAGATTTCGTCACCATTTTCCTTGAGCAGGATGACTTCGCCGGACTTCATCGCCAAGGCGATTTCATCAATGCCATCCTTGTCCACGTCAACGGCGGCGATATCGTTCACAGCGGTAACCATTTGCTTGGTCCACAATGTCTTGCCATCCTGGTCCAAAGCGATCAACTCGCCCGAGGCGGCGCCAACCAGAATGACCTCCTTGCCGCCGGCGCCCCTGCTTGTCGCAACGGCGGAAATCTGTAGCCCGGTCACATGTTCGGCTTCGACGCCGCCACCCAGAACTACAACCTCGGACAAGTAGATCGCAGAACCCGCCCGGGGACGCAAACGCATCCGCAAGCCCGTCGCCAATTTTCCATCCAGCTCAACGCGATATTCAATCGGCGAGCCCCAATTCGGCAATTTGCGATTCTCGACATACGAATGAACCAGGCGGACATCTGAGGTGAAGCCGTCATCGCTCAACTCAATCTCGACTTGATCAAGCAGGTATGAGGTTCCCTTTGAACTGGTGGTCGCGTGCCATTGTCCCCAGACCACACTGTCAAGCCGGCACCTTTCCTTGAAGGCGAAGACGATTTCCACCACGGCGTCAACCGGGAACATCACATTGTCGTTGCCGTGTGCCAGGCTTCCGTCCACCAGTCCTTCGACACGATTACTTCCACTGGTGAGCACATTTTCGCCCAACTTATCCGGTGTGCAGCTCATCGTGGAAAATCCCGGCACTACGCCTGCGCTAACCGCATTGCCGCTCAAAACCAACGAGCCGGGCTTGGGCGTAACGCACCACAACGTCTGCAAGGACGGCAGGTCGCTTGCCGCCTGACGCGCCGAATCCACCTTCAGGCAGCGGGGCGCCTTGTCCCCGAATGCACTCCAGGACGGGACAAACGAAGCCTCGGCGGCATGCGCCGGCGCAGTCACTCCGCTTGCCTCGCCAAACGCATGTTGTTTCCCCCTTGCTTCCTTGATCACGACACAGCCGCGTGACTTGTCCCCGGCGAAGCCATCCAGGGCGATTGCCAGCTGTCGCCGCCCGTCATCCAGCATCACGCCCCAATCGTCAAAGAGCCGTTCCAATTTCCATGCCGGCTCGTCATCGGCGGCATTGCCGTGGAAAAGCGTCGCGAACAAATACGATTCGCCGGCCTTGAGGTCAACTTCCGCCAAGGAAGTCAATGTCCGGACGACCGGTTCGGCGTGGGGGTAGCCTTTCCAGTTGCTGCCGAGTTCCGCATCGTCAATCAGCGACAATCTCGTGCCGCGGGCAAGCTGGATTCTCATCGAGGGACCTTTTTGCCGCAGCAGCACCCCGTCAGCATCCAAGGTCGCCTCGCCAACTCCATGCCAGAACTGGCGCATTTGGTAATTGGCATCCTCGCGGGCAGTCACCCGGTCGAGCACCAAAACGCATTTTTGATCCTTCAACCATAGCACGGCACGACGCCAATCCGCCCTCGCATACTCACGAAACTCGGTCACCGAAACGCCATAGGACGCATTCTCGTCAACCAATATGCATTGCACATAGTCCGGCAAACGCCCGGATTCACCATTCGCGGCCACGGCCAGCGAATTGTGGTATTTAAGCGGCGCCTTGAAATAATCATTGTCCGCCAGCCAGATCCTGTCGAACTGCGAGAGTCGCGAAATGTTGTTGCCATCGTCGTGCTTATGCGTACCTGTACTCACGCCATCCAGGAGCAAGAACAGTGCATTTGGCTCCAAGGCTTCTCTGAAGACAATCTTGTCCACGCAATCCTTCAGTTCCGGCCGCCATTCTCCCTCATTGAACGTATTGTAGAATCCCTCGATCACCGGGAATTTCCTCAGGCCATCGAAGCTTGCCGGCGCCTTGTCCCCGGGTTGCAGGGGTTGGTAATAGTCTCCGACCGGGGGCTTGCTTCTTCTCATCTTCAATTTGTAGTCATTGGCCCAGCGTGCGTCCTGGTTTCCGGTCGCCAGGGCGATGATATTGAGGCAGACTCGCTCCGATATCCAGCATGTCCATGGCCCAGTGTCCCCGTAGGGGACTTGGATGCCGTGGTTGTCCATATTGCCGATGCAGAATTCGGCAATTTTGTCCGCGACGCCG
>JAAZKQ010000121.1 GCA_012799755.1 Lentisphaerota bacterium
CTGCGGGCGCTTGCCCTGGGCTATCTTAGGCCGCGCCTTCGGCGCTGAAAACCAAAGGCAGCAAAAAATGGCTGTTATCAATCGGTGACCGCTTGCGGCTCTGCTTGCAAACACACAAAGTCATACTAACCTTCGCTTGCATCCGTATTGATACGAGTAAGCGGTGATGGAGCGTGAAAGTGGCAAAACCGGCAAAAATTGTACAAAAAACCGTTGTTATCAACCGGGCTATCCCTGGTTCCGGCAAAACGACGCTATCACGCTGCCTCAAGGAAACTCTTGAAAACCGTGGGCTCACGGTATCCGTCCATTCCACTGACGATTATTTCCTGACCGAGACTGGCGCTTATCAGTTCGAGATTCACAAACTCGCAGAAAACCACATCAAAAACATGCAGGCTTTCCGGCAGGCCATTGACCGCGGCACGTACCTGGTGATCTGCGACAACACGAACTTGTCGCCCTGGGAAACGGAACCCTATGCGACATACGCCAGAGCGCATCGTTATCAGATCATCATGATTGATTATGCGCCTCGCGACTTGGCGCAACATCTGGCCGTGCAGCAAGTGACAGAGGAAAATGTCGCCGCCCACAATATTCCGGCGAGGGACCTGAGCGAAATGCTGAAGCGCTATCACCAGTATCACAAGTATCTGAATCGCCTCCGACCAATTGACAACAATGGCGGCCCTGCCTTTACCTGGTCAAATGAGCTGCAAACCATGGTGCCGACTGACGAACCAATCAAAAACTATGATTACGACCACCTGCTGACCGTCCAGCCCAACCAATATCGGCGCGCCAAGCGAGAAATCCCACGCCAAATCCTGGCCTTGATGACAACTGGAAAAGCTGAATAACACAGCAAAGCACCCAGGCCAATTGCTCCCTTGAAGTGGAAGCATAGCTCAAAGCCCCCTCCTCCACCCTTAACAACAAATGCCAGGCAAATATCAGCTTTTACCCGGCGGTCGTCGAGTTTTCCGGCAATGGGTGGACAAGCAGCCGCAGGGGGGTACTTTAGGTACCTCATTGACAAGCGTTGGTACCTGTGCCAGAGACGGGCCGTTTTTGCGGCATCACACGAGTCGAAACATCGCAGGTCACGCACGGATCGAAGCCATTATGCCAATCAATAATGACCTTATCGCGTAACCGGTCACTCATTGATAACTGTTGTTCCCGCAAGCTGCTATGGACAGTATGGACGCTATGGACAATGGCACATGTTGTCCACGGCTGTCTCTCTTGTCCACTTTTACCAGGATAGCACCTGTTTTCCGGTCGTACTACGGGCTTGTAGCCCACAGCGTGACATGTTCCCGCAAACAGCGTCAAGCGACCGCGAAGCGGCAGAATGCCCTGAAAGGGCAAAACATACCAGCCCGGGGCAAGCGCCAAAGGCGCGACGCCCCGGGTAGGCGTCCCCCAAAAATTGCACGCTGAAAGCGTGCGACATAGCAGACACGAAAGACGGGTTCTATTGCAAGGCAACAGAAAACGGCTAATTATCAATCAGTGACGCTTACCTTATCGCCAAATCAGTTGGTTGGTCTGCGTGTACAAGCCGACTATGACCCGAAGCCGGTGAGTCAAGAGCAATTTGCCAAGGCCTATGAGTTTTGGGCGGCCAAGCGGGAACATTTCCGGGAAAACCTGCTTGAACTTGAAAGGCTTCTGCTATGAAAACTGACGAGCTGGCCGAAATCCTGCGATACTTCTTGCAGATGCCTGTTTCCTGTGTCCTCAGGGAAGAAGAAAAACAGATCATCATCAGAGTATTCCTCGTGCCCGAGGAAAAGCAAAGCTGCTTGGAAGACGCCATTTATGACCTGGAGGCGAGCTTCTATCCGAACGGGGACCGCTTCTTTTCCGTGATCACTTACACGAAAGAGGAAACCGAGCGCCACTATCCGGACATGATCGCTGCGGGGCCTACTCAGTCCAGCGAGGAAATCGCGAGCGGCCAAGCCGCAGTGTCTCGTCCGCCCCTTGCAGGTGAAAATCGTTATCTCCTCGGGCTGCTTGAAGCCCGTTTCAATGCCACAAATTACCAACATCGCCCTGCCGACCATTTTGTTCGTGAACCGCGGAACGGAAAAGAAACGAGCTGACTGTTCCTTACAGCCTCGACTCGTTTGAGCGCACGGTCACTCTTTGACAGGACGCCATTGTGGCCAAGCACGCTGCAAGCGTGCAACGCTGCTGGCAAAAAAAACGCAGCACGGTCGGGAGAAGGACGCCTGATGAGTAAACAGGCGGGCCCTGAGATGGCCAAGCAGCCAATCTAAAAAAGAATCTGCGATAATCTGCGGCATCTGCGGATAAAAAAACACCAGCCCACCTCAAAAAGAATCTGCGATAATCTGCGACATCTGCGGATAAAAAAAGCACCAGCCCACCTCAAAAAGAATCTGCGATAATCTGCGACATCTGCGGATAAAAAAGGCCCTGATCTTGTCGCCGCTTCTTACTCCGGCCGGGAAAAGGGTTTGTTTTCCCACCGTACTTGCCGAAGAGATATGCCGGGGCGTTGCATCCAGGCTCGCCAAGGTCATATTGTTGCCGGTATTTTTCGCAGAGCACATCCTCTTCGTCCATTTCCAGCCAAGCATCCCCCTCAACCCCAGGACATCCCATGAAAGCACTCAGCCTGAGCATGTTGATCCTCGCCGGCAGCGTTCTTTATGCTGCCGACACTGTCGGCAAACGCCCCTACGAACTAGATTGGGCCGGTCGTTTCCAAGACGCCTACACCCCCCTTGTTGATTTTGAGAACGACGAGCCGTGGATCGTTGAGACCAGCGACGCCGTTGCGTCCTTCAGTCGCAGCCGTGAACAACAAATCTGGGGCGATTACGTAGGCAAACTGACCTACCGCCGCGATGGCACCACGCCCGTCGTCACGCTGCGGCCGCCGACGCCGCTGGCGTTGCCGGCATCCTTCAACATGGTCGGTTGCTGGATCTACGGCAACAACTGGGCGTGGGTATCCGAAAGCCACACTCCGCAGGTCTCCATCGCGCTCCTCTTCCTGTTGCCAGACGGCACGGAGCACGCCATCAATCTCACTCGCGTCAACTGGCGCGAATGGTTCCTGCCCATACGCCGCCTTGATGACGCCCAACAACGGCTCCTCAACCAGCCCAACACGCGTTTCGCCGGCTTCCAGATCACCAACGGGCGCAACCGTCAAGACCGTATGCTTTTCTTCGACAATCTGAGCTTCTTCACGGACGAGCAGCCACCGCTGACCTTCAAGCCCCGCCCGAAGCGCAATCTGCAGCCCTTCCCCGGACAATCCCACGCCGCCAACACCGGCCCCGGCACGCTGCCCTTCCCCACCCGCGAGGAAACCATCCTGCCTGACAGCGCCAAGCCCGGCGCCAAAAATAGCGTCAGCGCGGAAAATGATCGCAGTTTCGTCCTGCGCTATCAGGGGCCAGACGGCGTCCTCAGCTACCGCTATATGCCCCATTCCGGCACGCCGGCAGCTCTTCACCGCGCAATGGCAGAACAACGCGCCCCTCAGCATCCTCAACGGTGGCGGCGTGCTGTTTCCCGACGCCGCCGCGCCCCACGGAGCAGCACCCGAGAGCAGCGAGCTCATCAGCTGCGCCATTGAGGGCGACGCCGTCGTCAGTCAATGGCGGCTGCGTCGCGGGCAGGACAGCATTGACGTCCGCTATGAGTTGCGCATCATGGGCAAGACTCTCGTCATTGACACGCTCGCCCCCGGCGGCAAAGTCGGCGCGGTGAGCTTCGGCAGCTGCGAAGGCCTTGACGACCCACGCGCCATTGAGATTCCCTACTACAGCTATGCCAACGGCCGCCCCGCCGTGCTGGTGTTCAAGAACAGTGGCGACACGCTGTTCTTGTCCGCCCATCTCGACTGGTACCGCTCCAACGGCAGCCTCCCCTGGGGCGCCGGCAAGGTCAATGCCGACAAGCTCAGTGCCAACGGCGGCGTGCTGTATATCCCCCGCACCGACGGACGGCGCAACGACTGCTTTGAACGCTTCTTTGTCACGGTCGGGCCGGAGTTCGCCGAGCACCTGCCCAACATCCCCAACCCGCCCTCGCCCCACAAGAAAATCACCGGCACCCACGCCTGGCGCGCCCATGGCGCCGGCAACCGCGACAACGACAAAAAATACTGGCACAACATCTGGCGCCACGGCATGCGCCAGGTTCTCATCACCGACCACGAGACCTGCTGGCGCGACAGCGGCGAAAGCTTCACCTTCCGCACCAAAGCCGCACCCGGCAAAGGTGGCGACGCCGGCATGGCCGATTACTCGCGCTACATGCAGGACACCCTCGGTTTCGTCTACGGCCCCTACAATAATTTCACTGACTTCGCGCCCGTCAACGAGTACTGGCGTGTTGATCTCATCAGCCGAACGGCTGAAAACCAGCTCCAGGGCGCCTGGGCCCGCTGCTATGCGCCCAAGCCCCAGTACGCCGTCGAATATTGCGCCGAGCTCAGCCCCATCAATCAGCAAAAATACCGCTTCAGTACGGCGTACTGCGATGTCCACACCTCGGTTACGCCCTGGAGCCGCACTGATTACGACCACCGCGTTCCCGGCGCCGGCACCTTCGCGGCGACTTACTACGCCTTCGGAGAAATCATGCTCATCCAAAAGGCCGCCTGGGGCGGGCCGGTCTATTCCGAAGGACCGCACCACTGCTTCTACAGCGGCCTCACTGACGGCAATTACGCTCAGGACCGCAACTACTATCTGCCCGAAAGGCCTTGGCTCGTTGATTTCGACCTGCTCAAAATGCACCCCCTCGAATGCAATTTCGGCATGGGTAACCTGGAGATGTTCTACGGCAAAAACACCCCTTTGGGAAACACCAGCACCGAGCTGGACGCCAGCGTTGACCGTTTCATCGCGGCCACCGTCGCCTTCGGTCACCCGTCTTTCCTGGTCAACGTCGGCGGCTTGCGCCGCACCTTGCGCGGCTATTTCCTGCTGCAGCAACTCCACAGCCGTTACACCCAGGCGAATATCGCCGCCATCCGTTACGCCGATGCTGAAGGCCGTCTCTGGAACACCAGCCAGGCCATCGCCAACCGCGCCTACGAGCGCTCGCAGCTCGTCCTCGACTACGAGGACGGCACGCACGTCGTGGTCAATGGCCACCGCCAGGACGATCTGAGCCTCACGCTCGATGGCAAAACCATCACTCTCCCGCCCAACGGTTTTACCGGCTGGACCGATGACGGCAGCGTCCAGGTCATCAGCGCCAACCGGAATGGCCTCCGCGCCGATTACGCTGCCAGCCCTGCCTACCTCTACGTTGACGGTCGCGACCTGGCCTTCCAACGCTTCCCCAAGGCCGCTGGCATGGGCGCTGGTGTCTGCCGCCGTGACGA
>JAAZKQ010000122.1 GCA_012799755.1 Lentisphaerota bacterium
GGCCACGTCTATTTTCAGAGAGTGCCACTACCAATGACTCTCATGAAACTCGCCGCCTGGTTAGCCATATGACTGAGTGGCGACGAACCGTGAGTTCGTGAGCGGTCACCGATTGATACCGGTCGTGCCGGTGGTCATTTTCTGCTGTTGTGCCTTTACAAGGCACCGCCTCACGGGGAGCTCGCCACCCCAGCCTGAAGAGGCTGGGGTTAAGCATGGTTAAGCGCCTACGGCGCCGAGTTGTCCATTTGCTGACATCCTGGTCCACAATATCAATGAGTGACCACTTGCGTAAGTTTCCTGCAAATTGTCCCCGGTGTATTCCCCACCGGGGTGGTTACTGGTATGTGCTACGCTTTCAGCGTGCAATTTTGTCGTTTGCGGCAGGAATTCGGCAAACGGCGCCAAACGTGCGTCTTCCGGCAGAGTAGAAGCGGCTTTCAGCCGCTTTCGAGTACGCCTTGCCGCCTGCCCGTTACTTACACTCAGCCACGTCTATTTTCAGGGAGTAGCACTATCAATGGGTGACCGCTTACTTGCCGGCGCAAGCGGTCACCGATTGATAACCGTTGTTTCGGTCAGTTGCTATGGACAGTATGGACACTATGGACAGTATGGACGATGGCACATGTTGTCCGCAGCTGTCTGTCGTGTCCACTTTTGCCAAGGATAGCGCCTGTTTTCCGGTCGTGCCGCGTGCTGCAAGCCCGCAGCACGGTTAGGCGGCTGGCGTCCATAGAATCCATAGAGTCCATGGCTTTGTGGTGTTCAGGCGACTATAGGCACGCCGGCGCCGCTTGTGGGCTGGATTACTTGCCTCGTTCGGCCATCAGCAGCTTGATTTCCTGCTCGTTGATGCCGACCATGGCCTCGCCGAGGTCTTCCGAGAGCGCCGCGAGCATCTTGGCGTCCTGGTAGTTGGCTACGGCCTTGACGATGGCTGCCGCCCGCTTGGCGGGGTCGCCGGATTTGAAAATGCCGGAGCCGACAAAGACGCCTTCGGCGCCCAGTTGCATCATCAACGCGGCGTCGGCAGGCGTGGCGACGCCACCGGCGGCGAAGTTCAGAACGGGCAGTTTGCCGTTTTCGTGGACGTAGTTGACCAGGCTGACATCAACTTGCAGGGTCTTGGCGGCCTGGAAAAGTTCGTCCTGACGCATGGACTGGAGACGGCGGATATCACTCATGATCATGCGCATGTGCCGGACGGCCTGAATGATGTCGCCAGTACCGGGCTCGCCCTTGGTGCGGATCATGGCGGCGCCTTCGCTGATACGACGGAGAGCTTCGCCGAGGTCTTTGGCGCCACAGACGAAGGGCGCGGTGAACTGCGTCTTGTCAATGTGGTAAACGTCGTCGGCGGGGGACAGCACTTCGCTTTCGTCAATGAAGTCAATATCAATGGCTTGGAGAATCTGCGCCTCGCAGATATGGCCGATGCGAACCTTGGCCATGACGGGAATGGACACGACGTCCTGGATGCCGCGGATCATTTTCGGATCGCTCATGCGGGAGACGCCGCCGGCCGCGCGAATGTCCGCCGGAATGCGTTCCAGCGCCATGACGGCGCAGGCGCCGGCGGCTTCGGCAATGCGCGCCTGCTCCGGGGTGCTGACGTCCATGATGACGCCGCCCTTGAGCTTCCGGGCGAGTTCTTTGTTGAGTTCGTAGCAATTGGCCATGGTGTTTGTCCTTGTTGCGGTTGTGGGTGATCCTTGCTTAATGGCAGGGGGGGAATGACTTTGGCCGGCTTTTCCTTCTCGTTTGAACTGAGCTATAGTTTGGACAGAAGCATAGTATGAACTCTTTTGGCATTATTGCAATGTCGAAAATGATTAATTTGACAATGCCAGTGGGCGTGAAGGACAGGGCATGACATGGCAGCGATTAGATAATCCAGAAGGCCGACCATTGAACGAGGCCGTCTACGAGTATATCCGGAATGAAATCTGCCGGGGCGCGGTGCGTGGCCGGCTGCCGTCCAAAAACCGGGCAGCCGAAGCTCTTGGGGTGAGCAAGGTGACGGTTGAAAAAGCCTACGAACAGCTGAAAGCCGAGGGCTATATCTACTCACGGGAACGCTCGGGCTATTTCGTGGAGCCCGGCAGCGCCGCGGCCTGGCGGCGCGCGGAACCTCCGGCCAAACAGACGAAGCGGGCAAAGCGGAGCAAGCGCAGCGAGTCCTCAACCGCTCAGTCCGACGCTCCGCCTCCGCCTGTCTACGACCTCAATACCTACGCGATTTCGGCGGATTCCTTTCCCTTTGCGGTATGGCGCCGGCTGATGCGGCGGGTGATGACCGATGAGGGACCGGCGATTATTGGCAACACGCCGCCGAAGGGCATTTTGGCCCTGCGGAAAGCGATAGTGTCGTACCTGTTGACGTATCGCCGGATCAGTGCTGATCCCGAGCAGATCGTCGTCGGCGCCGGCAGCGAATGGATATGGACCCTGCTCATTCAGCTGCTGGGTGTGCAACGGCGCTATGCCATTGAGAACCCCGGCTATGCCAAGGTTTCAAGGATACTTGATGCCCACGGCGTCGCCGTGTCGCGCGTGGGCGTGGGAGAGGAGGGCATTGATTTGGCCGAGCTGCGTGAGGCCAGGGCGGATGTGGTGCATATCACGCCTTCGCATCATTTTCCCCTGGGGATTATCATGCCGATAGGAAAACGGCTGGAGTTGCTGGCGCTGGCCGCTGAGCAGGACATGGTGATCATTGAAGACGATTACGACAGCGAGTTTCACTTCGCGGGTCGGCCTATTCCGGCGTTGACGGGGCTGGATAGCCATGGCCGCGTCATTTACCTGAACACCTTTGCGAAGAGCCTGGCGCCGTCCTTGCGGATCAGCTATATGGTCTTGCCGCCGGACTTGCTGGCGCGCTATGAGCGCCGGCTGTCTTTTTATGCCTGCACCGTACCGGGCTTTGAACAACATGTCATGGCGCGTTTTCTGAGTGAGGGGCATTTCGCTCGGCATTTTACACGCATGAAAGCGACATATAAAGCCAAACACGACGCCTTGCTTGAGGCCATTGCGGCCAGCCGCCTGGCGCCCGATGCCGATATTAGCGGCAAAGCCGTCGGCTTGCATATTTTGTTGACGTTGAAGCGCGGTATCAGCGAAAGCGAGATGGTGCGGCGCGCGGCAAAACAAGGCGTTGCTCTGCGAGGGCTGTCGGCGTTTTGTACAGCGCCCTGCGCCATTCCCGCCAGCACGGTGGTCATGGGCTTCGCATCACTGGAACTAGCGGGAATACCCGATCTGCTGCACCGACTCGAACGCGCATGGTTGTGATGAGCTTGTCCGAAAAGTAAAATCAAAGCTATCCCTTTTCGGTTCAGCGTCTTGCGGAAGTCGCAAAGCGATTGCCTGCAATGGTGTTAAAGAAGCAACTACTCAGTTCCTGCGCGTAGAGCCCACTGTTTTTCATAAAACCGGGAAGATGCCGTTGCATTAGCCAGTCCGTGCCATTATGGTTTCTTGACGAAGATGCGAAAAAGCCTCCGAATGGCTATAATATTTGCATAGCGTCGAGGTTTATTGACTGGCTATGCCTTGACGCAAGTTTGCAGAAAAGGGGCACAATCATGGCACGTACGCTTCTCCCCACTCCTCAGCAGCTGGCCTATCAGGATTGGGAATGGGGCATTTTCCTGCACTTCGGGATTCGGACCTTCTATGAAGGCCATAAGGACTGGGATGGCAAAGCCATGTCGCCCAGTCAGTTTCTGCCAACCGAGCTGGACTGCGATCAGTGGGCGGCCGTTGCAGTGGCCGCCGGCGCCAAGTACATGGTCATGACCGCCAAGCACCATGACGGTTTTGCCAACTGGCCGTCCAAGTACACCGATTTCTCGGTGGCCCACTCCAGTTGGCGCGGCGGCAAGGGCGATGTCGTCCGCGAGTACGTTGATGCCTGTCGTCGCCATGATCTTAAGGTGGGCATCTACTACTCGCCGCGGGATTGGCGCAATCCCAATTACGAGGATGAAAAGGCCTACGACGACTACTTCATCAACCAAATCAGCGAATTGCTCATTCCCTACGGCAAAATAGACATTCTCTGGTTTGACGGTTGCGGCTCAGCCGGCCATCGCTATGATTGGCAACGCATCTGTGGAGCGATCCGTGAGATGCAGCCGGAGATACTGATTTTCGGCATTGGCGACCCGGATTTTCGCTGGGTGGGCAATGAGCTTGGGCTGGCGCCGGTACCGCTGTGGAATACCGTCAAGCGCGCCCCGTTTGCCATGGATAGCGATGAAAATGCCGAATTGGCCGTACCGACCTGGTTGCCGGCCGAATGTGATTGCCGCATGCGTCTGACGAACTGGTTTTACAGCGACGCCGATGAGCATACGGTCAAGAGCCCGGAGGAAATCATGGGCCTCTATTACTACAGCGTTGGCCGCGGCTGCAATTTCTTGATCAATATAGGTCCCGACCGTCGCGGATTGCTGCCGGACAAGGACGTGCGCAATTTGCTGGCCTGGGCCCGTGAGCGCGACCGGCGTTTCCGCCGGCCTCTGCGCAGTCTGGCCGACTGGCAGGTCGCTGAGGACGGCCTGAGCTGGGAGCTTAGCTTTGCGGAACCGACGTTGATTGACCACGTGGTGCTGCAAGAAGACCTCAGGGCAGGCGAGCATGTCCGGGCCTTTTGCATCGAATGCAATCCCAACCACCTGAAGACTTGGATACGTCTATGGCAGGGCGAGAACATCGGTCATAAGGCCATTTGCTCATTTCCGCCCTTGGCCGTTCGCCGTTTGCGGGTGCGGGTGACGGACAGCGACGGCGCCCCGAGCATGCGGGCCATGGAGGTGTTCAAGATCTGAGCGGCGCCAATCCGCATAGCGCACGGCGGCTGTGCGCGAAGAGAAAAACAAGGACAAAGCATGAAATATCCCCGCATCATTACTTTCCTAGTCGGGTTGATCATCACCGCACTGCTCTGTATTGGCTTGACCATGGTGTATTCGACGACCTACGATCTGCATGGCAACGCCTACATGATCAGGCAGGCGCTGTGGATTCTGATCGGCTTGGTCGGCATGGCCCTGGTGGCCTACTGTCCGCTGGAGTATCTGTGCAAGGCCGCGCCGTTCATCTTGTTGGCGGTTGTCGCTAGTCTGGCCTACTTGTTTGTCGCCAACGTTGCCGTGCGCCTGAGGTCCAAAGACGTCCTGCGTTTTTTCCCCTTGGTGCCGGGTGAGATCAAGGGCGCGATGCGTTGGTTGCGATTGGGGCCGATATCCATTCAGCCATCGGAATTCGCCAAGTTCGCGCTGATCTTGTTTTTGGCGGCTTACTATGGCACGCGCAACCGGGAGCAGATTGATCGCTTTGTCGAGGGTGTGGCAGTGCCGGTGCTGGTGATCGGCGTCGTGCTGGGCCTGGTCCTGCTCGGCGGTGATTTGAGTACGACGGTCATCACCGGCGTGACGGCTTTTTCCATTTTGTTTCTGGCGGGCGTGCGCCTGCGCTACCTGGTCTTGCTGGCCTGTCTGGGCGTGACCTTGGGGGTGACGGCGATCAATCTCAGTCCGGAACGGCAGAGCCGCATCACCTCCTACCGAGTGCCTGAAGAGCAGAAGCTGGGCGATGGCTATCAACTGTGGCGCTCGCAGCTGACGCTGGGTTCCGGCGGGTTATGGGGACGCGGCTTCACCCGCAGCGTCATGAAGCAATTCTACCTGCCTGACGCCCGCACGGATTTTATCATGGCGGTGCTTGGTGAGGAATTTGGCTATGTCGGTGTCTGTTTTGTGCTGTTGCTGCATATCGGCCTGCTCGTTTGCGTGGTGGAGATCAGCAAGATGTGTCGTGATCGGGTCGGTGTGCTGATGACCATGGGCACCGGCATATTGATTGCTTCGCAGGCGCTGATCAACTTCAGCGTGGTCAGCGGCTGGTGTCCAACCACGGGATTGACGGCGCCGTTCCTGAGCTACGGCGGCTCCAGCATGATTGCCATGTTGCTTTGCGTGGGGTTGCTCTTCAATACCAGCCGTCGCAATCTTCAGCGTTTGTGGGATGAGCTGATCGGCATGCACGTCAAGCTCACCTACAAGGCCTTCGTCATGAAGACCCAGAATACGCAGTAGGCTTGGTGTGAGTGCGCTCATGCACACTCCAAAATGTCACCACTGAAACTTTTTCGGGCACCAGTCTGATGCTCGGTTCGGGTCTTTCTCGTAGCCTTCGCTGAGGCCGGCTTTGCGGTTGGCCTCTGCGTAGCGCGCGAAACGGTCCATGTCGAGTTCTACACCCAAGCCGGGTTTGTCGGGTGCGGTCATGGTGCCGTCTTGGTAGCTCATCTTGCCACCTTCGATGATGTCGTCAGCGAGGTGGGGATAATGAGTATCTATGGCGTAACTGAGATTGGGCGTGCAGGTCGCCACATGCAATTTGGCCACTTCCGAAATGCCCAATTCCGCGCCGGAATGGATGCACATGCCCCACATGAGCGTGTCACAGACCGCCGCGAGTTTTTTAGTTGCCAGAATGCCGCCCCACTTATGAACGTCACCGAGGATGACATCGACGGCATTCATGCGGAAAGCCGTGGGAATCTGGTCGAAATCGACCACGCACATGTTGGTTGACAGTGGTATGCTGATATCGCGGCGCAACCGTGCCATAGCTTCAATGCCCCAGGTGGGGTCTTCAATGTATTCGAGATTATAGGGCGCTAGTTGCTTGCAGATATATAGGGCTGTTTGCGGCGACCAGGTGCCATTGGGATCAATGCGCAGCCCCATATCCGGCCCGAATGTTTCGCGGAACATGGCGATGGTCGCGATATCGACGTCAGGAGCTGAGGCGCCGACCTTGAGCTTGAGGTTCTTGAAACCGTGCTCTTGCACGAGGCGGCGACTGTAGGCTAGCAGCTGCTCCGGGCTGGTTTCGCCGCCTTCACCGGTTTCTTCATTTCTGGCACGGGTGAACACATAGCCTGATATGGGAATTTTTTCGCGAAAGCGACCGCCAAGGAGGGCCCAGATGGGCTTGCCGCAGGCTTTACCGATGATGTCCCAGCAGGCCATTTCAATGCCGGCGATGAGACCATGCCCGGCGTAGCCGAAGAAATACGGCCGCGGCCTCAGAAAAGCCAGTATGCGTTCGATATTGAAGGGGTCTTGACCGATGAGTTTGCGGGATTCGTAGTGGACGTTGTCAGCGCCGACACGGCCCATGGTTTCGCCGATGCCGCTGATGTTCTCATCGGTGTCAATCTGGATAATGAGCCGGGTGGTTTCCCTGCGAAGGCCCCATGACCAGCGAATGGGCGCGGTCAGCGGTACATTGACGGCAGTGGCTGTGATGGCTGTGATTTTCATATTCGATGGAGCCTTTGCGCTTGGGCCGGCAGTCGTCAGGCGAGTTGCAGGGTGTTGATTGTTTGTTTGTTGTGCAGTGTGAAGGTGAATTCCTGATTGTTGACCTGTGCCTCGTAGCTGCCGCGGAAGCCGCGGAAAGACACGACGCCTTGGTCGTCGGCTTGCAGGGTACAGGCGGTGAGCCATTGTCGGCAGATGAGTTGTTCCAGAGCTTGGTAAGCGGGCTTTTCGCGGAAATACTCGTCGGTGAGGCCGGCCTTGCAATTGCCTTCATTGCGCCAGGCGGTGCCATCGCAGAGATTCCAGTAGATGATGCCGTTGACGCGTTTGATACTGAAGAAGAGTTGGTAGAAATTGCGCAGAATATCGGCTTGGAGGTCTTCGCCGTCCGGCGCCGGCGCCATGGTGGATGGCAGGGTGATCTCGCTGATGTAGATAGGCAGGCCTAGAGTGGCGAAGGCCTCGATGGTCGCATGGACTTTCTCGGGGCGGTGGGGGCCGATGCCCTGGAGGTGAGCGTCAATGGCGGGCGACCAGAGGTGGAATTGCATGCCGATGGCGTCAATTGGCGTGCCTTTGTCCAATAGTCGTTGCACGAGATTGAAGAAGCGGTTGTTGCCGCTTTTCGGGTCGGTATTGAAGATGTGTGGCGTCGCTTCATTGAGCTCCAGGCGAACGCGGCTTGGGAATAGCGGCCTGGCGCATTTGAAGGCCCATTCGACATAGTCCAGGTTGTCGTTGTAGAGGGGGAATTTCGTGTGGCAGAGCGACTCGTTAACCAGGTCGAAAATATCAAATGAATGGCTGTAGCGTTCGGCGACTCGGCGGAAATAGTCTTCGTACAACGCGCGGATTTGGTCGTGTGAGAAGTCGCTTGCCCATTTTGGGAACCACGAGCCGGCCAGTAGTGGTTGGCCTTTGAGCCACAGATTGTGTTTTTTGCCGAAGGTGACGACGCGGTCTGGCGGTGGTCGCCGGAAAATTTCGCCACTGCCCTCGGCAAAACGCCAGCGGCCGGGTTCTGGCTGGATGTCACTGAGGCAGAAGGTTGTGGTAACGAGATTAAACAGCTCTGCGAGCTTATTTTCGTAGAGCTTATTGGCGCTGCCGAGTTGGCCGAGCCACTAGCAGTTGCAGCCAAAAGCAAAGTCGTGTTGTTTTTGGACTATGCGAACTTGTGCTTGTGGAATGGGCTTGCCGGAGGCGTCGATAATGCGTAGAACGGCGTCTTCCTGGCGGTGGTCGCGAATTGCGGACGTGCAGGCGCCACTCATATCCGACCATTGTTTGCGATAGCTTTCCGAGATCATGGTGATGTCTCCTGGGGGAATGCGCGGATTGGCCTCGCCGCGTTTTTTATTTTTATCGTCCCAATATACTAAGGAGCAAGTAACTACTATTGTATAGCCTTGCGCAGAAAATCCTATGGCGAAAAATCGCTCGTTTTTGTCTAATGGTATCATTATGACGTCGAATCGTGATTTGTCTTGGGATCGGGAAATAGATGTTGTTTTCCGGGTGATGGTACGCCAGCAGTTGCCTTGCGCAGCAACGCGCGGGTGGATTATGCAGCCTTTCCCGGTGCTGATCTGGAATATTCACGGTTGCGGAGAAACCACTTATCGTGACCCGTGTCTAGGACGGGTGCCGCGACCGGAAAATAGCGTTGCCTATATCATGGCCAATGAAGTGCGCCAGTCGGCGACCTACAGTCCCGATGGTCTGGATTATCTTATGGTCAGCTACTCCTTCGAATATCGTGGTGGCTTCAACCTGCTCAATTTTTACGAGCTGCCTAATGTCTTGCCTGAAAATGTCCAGCAGGCGTTGCGCGAGGCCATGGAGCGTCTTGAGCAGAGTGAAAATGCCACGATATGTGACACAACCATGCGGGCGGTCCAGCGCAAACTCTGCGGCTACGCGCTGCTGGACGCCCTGTTGCGCTGTGCTAAGCGGCGACAGGACGGCGCACCGCAATGGCGGCGCCTGCAGCCAGTCGTTGAGTACCTCAACGATCATTTCGCAGAGCCGATCGCTGTCGAGACTTTAATTGCAATGACGCCGTATTCGCGGGCACATTTTTTTCGCCTTTTTCAGACGCAGCTGCATAGTACACCCGTGGCTTATATCCAACGTCTGCGGGTGCGGGCGGCGGCCATCCGACTGCTGCATAGCGCGGATAGCGTCGCCGCTGTCGGCGCCGCTGTGGGTTGGCAGGACGCCTTTTATTTCAGCAAGATTTTCAAACAGCTGACTGGCATGTCGCCATTGGCTTACCGCAAGAATCGCGGTGACGAGCTTGGCATGGGCGAGGGCAAAGTTGGTGATGAAGGCCGGGATATGGACATTGAAGTATCGTCAGGAGGCATGTGATGCAAGACCAAGATCAAGATATGGAGCGGGGACAGAGTGTGCCTGAGGGCACAGACAAGGTGGGGATAGCCGATAAGCGTGACGCCGGCGTGTTTTTGCGTTGCTGGCGTACTTGTCTGAGGGGCCTACGCGGCTACTTGCTCCATGGCTGGTGGCCTTTACTCGTGCCGATCGTGTCGGCAATCTGTTTTGGCGCAATGGTGGAGATTGCTCTGCAGGGTGTGATTTTCACGCCTGGGCCAGATCCCACTCGACTGTATGAATGGCTGTATTTCTGGTGTATGGTCTTGTTCTTTGCACTCTTGGTCCTGTCGTCTGGCGCTCTGCTGCTTGTCATGCTGTGGCAATTGCGCCGTCGTCGCTTCAAGCTGGCGCTCGGCCAGCTGTTGACGCTGCTGCTGACGGCGTTTTTGTGCCTGACTATTTTTGCCCGGGTGGTCTTTCACGGTTTTTGGGGCCCTTCGGAGGACCATTTTGCGGACGAGCTGGTGATTCCTGACGGACTAGACTATGCGGTTCCTATTGTGGAAAGCGGCATAGGGCCTTTTGCCAACGACAACATATACTCTGAGGCGCCGGAGTCCTTTCAGATGCAGGTATTGCGGGCCCCGCAGGATGGCTGGCGGCTGGACGAAGCGCGGCCTCTGGCCGTGCCCGCATTGGCGGCTCTGACAAGTACGGGTAGCGGTCGTCAGGTGCTGGAGAACTACTTGGCGGCGCATCCTGAGTGGCTGGTGACCGATGAACCCCAGGGGCGTTTTGCCTGGCGCTGTTTTCGGGCCAAGGGCCGGCCCATGACGACACGGAATCACTATTATTTTTTCAGCGCCAAGGCCGACGCCGGAATACCCGATCATTTTCAGTATCGCCTCGGGCTGAGCTTGAGCGGCAAAACCGGCTGGCCTGGGAGCAGGGCCATGATGGAAAGCGGGCCTGACAAGCACGGCGTCATGCGCAAATGGACCTCGTTCATGGCCGGTGCCGTCCGGGTGGAAATCTACGACCAGAGCAAGGTGCCCGGCTATGCCATGACGGCTCGGACGCTTGCCCTGCTTGAAGAGGAAATGGCCCGGCTGGCGGCAGTGGCTGCGGATAACTGGCGGCAGGCTTTGCCGGCGGACGCCGGCGTCGTCGGCAGCAAGCCCGACTTGCAGCTGTATCAGGGGCTCCAAGGCGGCATTTATCACGCGACCTGGTTGTGTAACCCCGGCGAGGCCGGCGTGACCTATCTGCGCGCCTACGAGGCCAGTCGCGGCACGCGCCTTTCTGCTCAGCGTCTGGAGGAAGCCACGGCCTGCCGCATGGGCTGGTCCGAACAGCCCAACGAGCTTTTTTGCGCGCCGGCGGAGTTCACCATCTACGAGGGCGACTGGGGCAAATTCTACGCCGCGCGTTTTGAACTGTGGTTCCGTCCCGATGCCGGTGGCGAAGAACGCCTGATCCTGTCGAAACACTTTAAGATTGAGGGCTGGATGCGCTGAGCGCGGTGAGCTCTGAGCGGAGCTTGTTGAGGGTGGTAAGCGGTCACCGATTGATAATTGGCTGTTTTCTGTTGCCTTGCAATGGAAATCATCCTTCGTGTCTGCTATGTGGCACGCCTTCAGCGTGCTGTTTCGGAGGGTCGCTCCACCCAGGGCGGCGCGCGCTTTCAGCGCAGCTTGCCCTGGGCTGGTATGTTTTGCGCCTTCAGCGCTGAAAAACAAAGAGGCGACAGGAAAACGCAAACACACCGGCCTTCCTGCACCAAGCGGCCTACTCTCAAAAAAATCTGCGCAAATCTGCGGAATCTGCGGATAAAAAATGTCTGTTATCAATCGTCGGCCGCTTACGCAAAATCCCCAATTTTTTTGGAAGACGGTGTAAAAGCTGGCGATGAAGGCGTATAGTGTTAGCCGTTGCTAATAAACGTAAGGAAAAAAAGGAAACATGGAAGACTATCTTTGGGATTTATTGGAAAATGACGAAGAACGGGTTCAAGAACTGATTGATAGCACGGGAGTAACCAGGCCTGTCGCCCTGGTACTCAATGCTCGCGGCATTGAGCCGGATCAGATTCAGGACTTTCTCAATCCATCTTTGTCCAATATCGGCGACCCCTATCTCCTGCCCGGAACCCGTGAAGCCTCAGCCAGATTGTGGCAGGCCATCCACAAGGAGGAGCGCATACTCATCCATGGCGACTACGACACCGACGGCATTACCGCCGCGGCGCTGGTGGCTTGGGTGCTGCGACGCAATGGCGCCCACGTGGAATGTTACCTGCCACACCGCATTGACGACGGCTATGGCCTTACCGCTGAATCCATTGCCAAAACCGACGTTGAAAACTTTGACCTGCTGCTCACGGTGGACTGCGGCATCACCAGCTACGAAGCCGTCGCCCTCGCCCAGGAAAAAAAGCTCGATCTGATCATCACCGACCACCACACGCCCGGCGCCGAACCCATTGTCGCCACGGCCGTGGTTGATCCCAAACTGCCCGGCGCCCCCCCGGAAATCCAGGAGCTCGCCGGCGTCGGCGTGGCCTTCAAAGTCTGCCAGGCATTCCTCAAATTCGGACGCGAAATGAACTTTGGCGGCGAGGACACCGACTTGTGCCAGGTCCTTGACCTGGTCGCTCTGGGTACGGTCGCCGATATTGTTCCGCTCCTGCACGAAAACCGCATTCTGGTCAAGCACGGCTTGGAAGTTCTCGCCCGTCAGCACCGCCCGGGCATCCACGCCCTCTGCGATATCGCCGGCGTCAGTGAGGACCTGGCCACTTCCGATATCACGTATCGCCTGGCGCCCCGTATCAACGCCACCGGCCGCATGGGCGATCCTACGGACAGCCTCCGGCTGCTTGAAGCTGACAACGTTGTTGATGCCGCCGAACTCGCCCGGCGCTTGGACGCCCAGAATCGCGAAAGACAGGCCATCGAAGAGGCCGTCGTGCAGGACGCCGAGGCGCAGATTGCCCAGCGATACGACCTTGACACTATCCGCTCGCTGGTCGTCTGGAGTGATGACTGGCACCAAGGCGTCGTCGGCATTGTCGCCTCACGTCTAACCCGGCGCTATCACCGTCCCTCCGTCGTGCTCACCCGCGACTCCAGTGGCCAGTTCACGGGTTCCGCGCGCAGCATCCGCCGCCTGAATCTGGTTGAGCTCCTCGGTGAATGCAGCGGCTCGCTGATCCGCTTCGGCGGTCATGCCATGGCGGCCGGGCTGTCGCTCTACGAGGAAAACCTGCCCATGTTCTGCCGGCAGTTTGACGAAGCTGTGCGGCGCGTGCTCAGCATTGACTCCATGCAGCCCAGCCTGAGTGTCTGCGGCGAAGTCACCCTGAATGAACTCGACGATGTCTTTTTCCAAGAACTGCGCATGCTTGAACCCTTCGGTCACGGCAACCCCGAGCCCGTCTTCCTCGCACGGGGCATCACTCCCGAACGACGCCTGCCGGCAGGCCGTTCACACACTCGCGGCATGATCCGGGACAACTCCGGCACCCGCCTGCCCTTCATCGCCTTTGGGCGCCTGCCGCAAAGTTTTCCGCCGACGCCATGGGACGTGGTGTTCTCACCCCAAATCAATCGCTTCAATGGCTCGGCCATGCCGCAGCTGCGCATCCACGACGTCCGCAGGTCCATCCTCGAAGAACTCTGAGTGCAGCAGAGCGCCACTTCCTGACTGACGACCGATGGTCGGCGCGCCGTTTTCGCCGGCCTCACCACTTCTGTCGGTCGAGAACACGGTAGTTGGCGGCCTCGCAGATATGCACCGCGCCAATGCGGTCTTGGTCATCCATATCGGCCAGCGTCCGAGCCACGCGCAGTATGCGATCATAAGCCCGAGCGCTCAAGCCCAGCGAGCTGACCACCTGGCGCATCATGCCCGTACACTCGGCGTCCAATTCGCAATACTGGTCCAGTTGCCGACTGTTCATGCCGGCATTGTCAATGGTCGTTGTGCCACGAAAGCGCACGCGTTGCCGCTCACGCGCCGCCAGTACTTTCGCGCGCATGCTTGCAGAGTCCTCTCCCCTACGGCGTGACAGCATCTGCTGCTCGCTGATCGGCATGACCTCAATATGCAGATCAATGCGATCCAGCAAAGGCCCCGATATCCGCCCGCGATAGGAGCTGATCTGCATGGGGTTGCAGCGACAACGTTGCCGCTGCGACCCATAATAGCCGCAGGGACAGGGATTCATAGCCGCCACCAGCATCACCCGCGCCGGAAAGGTAAAGGAGCCCATCGCCCGCGCCAGCGTCACTTCGCCACTCTCCAAAGGCTGCCGGAGCACCTCCAGGACATTGCGGCGGAACTCCGGCAATTCATCCAGAAACAGCACGCCGCGGTGCGCCAAGCTGAGTTCGCCGGGTCGCGGCATCGCCTGGCCGCCCACCAGTCCCGCATCGCTGACCGTGTGATGCGGCGCCCGAAACGGTCGCCGCACGACCAGACTCGAATGACGATCCAGTACCCCGGCGATGCTGTGGACCTTGGTGACTTCCAGCGCCTCTTCAATCGTCAAACGCGGCAAAATGCTCGGCAGGCGCTTGGCGAGCATGCTTTTGCCGCAGCCAGGCTCGCCGATCATGAGCACCGCGTGACTGCCGGCGGCGGCCACCGTCAACGCCCGCTTCACGCTCTCCTGCCCTTTCACGTCCGCGAAATCCAGGTTGTCGTCCTCGGGCGCTTTCCACAAGCTGTCCAAGTCCACACGCACGGGCGAAAAGGACTCAGGATGCAAGAAAAACTCCACTGCCTCGCAGAGATGCCGGATGGCAAAAACCCGCACGCCCTGCGCAGCGGCGGCCTCTTCGGCATTTTCCGCCGGCACCAGCAGGTTTTTCATGCCCAGTTGCTGCGCGTGCATGGCCACTGGCAGCGCCCCTGAAATGGCACGCAAACAGCCGTTGAGCGCCAATTCACCAATCATCATCGTGCCAACCAGCAATTCCGCCTTGACCACGTTCATGGCCGACAGCACGCACAGCGCTATCGGCAAATCATAGGTCGAGCCACTTTTGCGCAAATCAGCCGGCGCCAGGTTGATCGTCGTCCGTCCACGCGGCAAACGATAGCCACTCAGCGCGATCGCCGACCAAATGCGCTCACGACTCTCCCGAATCGCCGCATCAGGCAAACCAACAATGGTAATCACCGGCGTTTCAGTCGGCTCGTAGATATTCACTTCTATCGCCACTGTCTTCGCCTCAACTCCCACTATCGCCGCACTGTAGGTCTGCGCCAGCATCGTCTGTCACTCCTCTGCTCTTGATGCATTATCCAAACACACTGACAGAATAATGCGGATTTCATTAAATGCAATTCATTCACTTTCATAACAATGCATTAAAAATCACCAGCACACAAGCCGGACGGCAATTTTCCAAATGCCCGTGACTGCCTGCAACCTGCAAAACGATGGACAATATGGACATGATGGACACGATGGACACGATGGACGACAACACCTGCTCGCCCGCCGTCCATACTGTCCATA
>JAAZKQ010000123.1 GCA_012799755.1 Lentisphaerota bacterium
GCACGAAACTGACGTAGGAGCTCTGAACCTTGGCGCCGCCAATGGCATCAACGTACCACTGCCAATATGGATTTTGCGCCTGGGTGGCGAAGATGCTGACGAGTGCAGCATTTCTGCTCGGTTTAACGTTTTCGGCCGAGTCGCCGAAGCCGCCGTCCTTGGTTCCTGGTGGTTGCAGGTACATGGGGTAATAACCGACACTGGCGAAGTAGGGTTTGGCAAAGGCGTTGATACCCATAGCGCTCTTCATGATGTCAGCCCACCAGGTGAAGATATCAATATAACCGAACCAATAGGTCACCCCCTCATGCCAACCGCCGTCCACATCCGACCAGACTGGATACACGCAGGCGTAGACATTCATGGCGAACCACAGCCACTCTTCGGCCTCGGGGATTTCGCCGAGGAAGGCCAGGCCGACCTCGCCGAGGAAGTGCCATGCGCGATTGGCATGGCTGCCGTAAGGCGACCAGAGATGCCTGGGGAAGAGATGATGGTACATTTCCTCGCCGCGGATGCGCATGAGGTCACGGCACTGGGCGCGTTCGTCTTCACTGAGGAGGTCATAGACGTAGCTGTAGGTGCGGGCAAAGCGGGAGTTGTAAGGCATGCCGGCTTCGTCGTTATAGCGGTAGCCGGTGGCTCCTTTGGGGTCCCACTGGGCGCAGTCCATGAGGATGCGCTTGGCGAGTTGACCGTACTCATCCTTGCCGCCGATAAGGCGGGTGAAAGCGAGGGTGGCGGCGCCGTCGAGAGCCTTTATAGTGTAGAGGCGGTTGCCCCACCAGATTTCGCGCCATTCATCACTCTTTTTCACCATTTCCTGCGGGTATTTCGGCGGTTCGGCGGTGGGTGGCGGCTCTGCCAGCATGGCATCGCATTGCCGGCAGAGATTGTTGAAGATGGGCTTGAGGTCAGTCTGTGCGCGCTGTCGCAGCTCGCTGAGTTGTTCAGGGCGGATGAAGAGGCGCGGATGTGCGGTGGGCACGCGGCTCATGAGCTCGGCTCGTGTGGGCAGGGGCAGTATGGCGGAGTCGTCGTCAACGCTGAACGAGCGCATGCTGCTCCAGGCTGATTGCCGGCCGTCAACCGTTCGGTAGGCGAAACGCCAGTACCAAGTGCCGCAAGGAAAGCTTTGTGGCGGGCAGTGGACGTTGTAGCTGAGTTCCTCCGCGCGGTACTGGCAGCTGCTGAAATCCGGTGTAGCTGAGACCTCAAGGATGTAGCTGCGGGCCTTGTCTTGCGGTCGCCAGGAGAAGGCCGGCGGGTTGACTTCGCTGCGCAGGCCGTCAATCGGTCGGAAGCCCCATTCGTTGGCTTGTGCCGAGGCTTCATTCACGGACGGTGGCTCGGCGCCAACAACCAAGGCGGCGCCGAGGATCAACGCGGTGGTACAGACATGAGGGAAGAGGCGGCAAGTAGCGAATGCGTTGGTCATGGCGTGTCGTCTTTCGGTGCTGGTTACGCTTGGAAAAGGCGGAGTGTGCGAGGAACGACGCGAGTTGTCAGAGCCGGAAACGATGGCTAATATTCACACCGCCATGGTGTTTTTTATCCGTAGATTCAGTGATGCAGAAGCGGACCGTAAGCGGTTATTTATTGATAATAGTCGTTTCCTGCCGCCTTTGCAAGGTCCCCCATCTTTCGTGCCTGCCATGTCGCACGCTTATAGCGCGCAATTTTTGGGAATGCTTATCCAGGCGACGCGCGCTTTCAGCGCTTTCGCACGGCCGGGAGACGGGCGCTGTGTGTGGGGCGGCTGGCGGGATCATGTTACGCTACGGGCTGCAAGCCCGCAGCACAGATGGGAGCTGGACGCTGGTAGGTGATATGTCGCCGCGTGCGCCTATTTTTGTCCTGAGGCGAAGCTGCCGATGATGCGTTCGGTGCTGTCCAGGAGGAATGCCTGCACGTCATCGGCTGCCGGATTGAAGCTGACCTTGAGGGTATTCGGCGTGGCAGAGCTACTGCCGGCGATGGCCTTGACGGGGATGGCCAGGGCGAAACCATCGGACGTCTTTTCCAGGCTGGGGTTGCCGGGCAAATCCTGGTCAGCGCGGTATGGTCTGATGACAGTGACAAATTCGAGCTGGCGTTGCGGCTGTCTGGTCTGGGCGGTGAGGTGGTATTCCACGACCTTGAAGCGGGGTCTTGGCGGCGGGTCGAACTTGTCACTCTGGGTGACGGCCAAGTTGTTTGGCCAGAGCATGGCGACCTGGCAGGCCGCGCCGTTGTTCTGCACACGGATGTCCTGCTGGGAGCGGATGTCCATGGCATGGACTGCGTGCAGGTGGAAATCGAAGGTCGCCGCTTCGACGGCGTCAAGGGTATCGAAGATGACGACGGCATCGGGTTTGCAGAAGAGGATGCGGCGTTTGAAGCTGTTAAGGCGACCGCCGTAGGCCTTGGCGGCTTCGCCGGCGACGTAGTCGAAGCGGGGCGTGCAGGCGAAATCGGTGATTTCGCCCTGGCTCTTGGGAGATTGCTTGATCTGGCCTTTGCCGTTGACCGAAATTGAGTTGACGGATTTGGTATCCCAGCCCCAGTTTTTGTGATGATCGCTGCCCCAGCTGTCGTAGCACCCAGTACGGATTAACAGGCGCTCGCTGTAGGCATTGAAGGTGAAGGCGTTGTTGGACTCATAGCCATGGCTCTGGGTGCCGAAGGGGCTGGATTTGAAGACGAGCTGGACATTGTCCCTGGCGTCAAGGAGATTGCTGTTGAGCACGGCCTGGCCGGTGCCGCGGAAGCATCGCGATGACGGCAGGTCAACTGGGGGCTTTGCGACCACGGTGGGCATGACGCCGCGCACGAAACCGACGTAGGTGCCCGGGACTTTGGCGCCGCCAATGGCATCAACGTACCACTGCCAATAGGGGTTTTGCGCCTGGGCGGCTAAGATGCCGACGAGCTCGGCATTTCTGTCCGCCGTCTCGTTTGCAGCCAAATCGCCGAAGCCGCCGTCCTTGCTTCCGGGTGGTTGCAGGTACATGGGGTAATAGCCGACATTGGCGAAGTAGGGCTTGGCAAAGGCGTTGATGCCCATAGCGCTCTCCATGATGTCTGCCCACCAGGTGAAGCGATAAAGATAGCTTCGCCAGTAGCATACACCCTCGTGCCAGCCGCCGTCCGCATCCGACCAGACCGGATAGATGCAGGCGTAGACATTCATAGCGAACCACAGCCATTCTTCGGCCTCGGGGATTTCGCCGAAAAAGGCCAGGGCGACTTCGCCGAGGAAGTGCCAGGCGCGATTGTCGTGGCTGGCGTAAGGCTTCCAGAAAAGCTTGGGGTAGAGATGCTGGTACATTTCCTCGCCGCGGATGCGCATAAGGTCTCGGCACTGAACGCGTTCGTCTTCGCTGAGGAGGTCATAGACGTAGCTGTAGGTGCGGGCAAAGCGGGAGTTGTAGGGCATGCCGGCTTCGTCGTTGTAGCGGTAGCCGGTGGCGCCTTTGGGGGCCCATTTGGCGCAGTCCATGAGGATGCGTTTGGCGAGCTGGCCGTACTCGTCTTTGCCGCCGACAAGGCGGGTGAAAGCGAGGGTGGCGGCGCCGTCGAGGGCCTTTATGGTGTAGACACGGTTGTCCCACCAGATTTTGCACCATTCCTCGCTTCTGTGCTTCATCTCCGGTGGGTATGTCGGCGGTTCCGCAGTGGGTGGCGGCTTGGCCAGCATGGCATCGCATTGCCGGCAGAGATTGTCAAAGATGGGCTTGAGGTCGGTCTGCGCACGTTGCCGCAGCTCGCCGAGCTGCTCGGGGCGGATGAAGAGGCGCGGGTGCGTGGTGGGCACGCGGCTCATGAGCTCGGCGCGGGTGGGCTGAGGCAGTATGGCGGAGTCCTCGTCAACGTTGAATGAGCGCGTGCTGC
>JAAZKQ010000124.1 GCA_012799755.1 Lentisphaerota bacterium
CCCTGAAAAGCGATTTCTTATCAATAGTGCCGACGAGCTGCAAAAGACCGGCAAGGATAAGGTGCGCGTGGAAGTGCGTGTGGTGGAGCCGCCGGTCAAGATCAAGCTGGTTCGCGTGCGTAAGCAGTACCAGATGCGCGAGAAGCAACTGGTGACTGGGCACGCATTGATGCCGGAGCGAGCCGACAAGCAGAAGTGGGGCGAGCTGGTCGAGAAGTACCGCCTGATCGAAACGCAGCAGGACGGCCTGACCGCCGCCGACGCGGCCCGCGCATCCGGCAGTCGCACTTTCGACCTGACGGCGCGCCGGGAAAAGCGGACCTTCTCGCGGCTTACGCTGGTGGCCGAGGTGTCACGCTATCTGAACCGGAACCCCTTGGAGATTGAGGAGCTGCTCGACGCAACCGAGGAAGGCACCGACGAACTGGTGGCCATTACCAACGAGTTCAACGAGCTGCTCTACGACGAGATCATCCCGCGCCTGTTCCGCCAGCTCTACGACCTGGACGAGTCGCAGCAAACCGAGGAGCACGAGGTCGAGTTGATCAAGATGCCTCCGAACGGCTACTACGAGGTGTCGGCGGCGAAGGACAAGATCGTCCGGATGAACGACCCGCAAATCAAGGACGAGGAGCGCGCCAAGAGCTTCCACCTCGACACCTACTGCTTCGACTCTGGCTCGGAGAACTGGCTGTTCTGGGATCTGCTGCGCGAGCAGCGGGTCAAGAAAATCTACTTCACCGGGATGCTGACCCACGGCCAGTCAGACTTCTTCATCCAGTACATCGACCCCGATTCGCGCACCGTGCGCAGCTACTACCCCGACTTTATCTTCCAGCGCGAAGAGCCGGATGGCAGCCTGAAGTACGTGATCGTCGAGGTGAAGGCCGACAACCAGATCGAGGATGCCGTGGTGCAGGCTAAGAAGGACTTCGCCCAGCAAATTGCGGTGGCCAGCGGGATGGAATACCGCATTCTCAAGTCGTCCGATGCGGACAAGCGGCAGTTCCGGGTGCTGCTGTGAATCGGGACGTTGAAATGCTTAATAACGGTGCAACAATTAAGAGGGCACGCTTGCGATGAATTTGTATATTGCTCTTGATCTGAATAACCGAAGCTGGATGGATCGGGCTATCGCCGATATTCAACGTCGTCATCAGTCATTCAAAAACTGGTGCAACGGCCGCGATGGAGCGGAAGTGCTGTTTGAACTACTTTTCCCAAACAACATGCCGGTTGCAGGCTATGTCTCCAATCGGCAGCGGGACAAGCAAAATCCACGATACGCACAGATGGCGATTCGGGTTAACGCCGCTGGGCGGGACTGGCCTTTCCCGGACGGATGCGCCTTCATCGCTACGGGAAGTTGGCCCACCGACTCCTCTTCGCCGCTCTTTCTCATTAACGGCTTCATCGAGACCGCCGACCTGCCTGCGCGATCTTTCGAGCGCGAAGTCACTGCATTTGCCGTGCATGACAGTCTGCAATTCACGCCGGGCCAGCAGCGCATTCAGCGCGTCAATAACCTGCTCACGCCGCAACTGCTGGCCGACTTGCCGCCAATCACGCAGCAAACCGAAAAGCAGTTGACCGAGTGGACTGAATTTCTTCGATGGAAAGAAAGCCTCATCCGCCACAAGGCGCGCGGCTTGCGCTACATCAGCCGTGAATGGCGTGACGAGCAGTTGGTTTTTTCCTTGGTCGCGCAGAGCGCACAGGCTTTGCAAAAAGCCCGCAAGGCCTTGGGCCGGGACGATCTTGTGGCGTTTCAGGTGGGGCAATCCAAAGATCCCTGGGTGTTCGGATTGCCTGAAAGGGAGGAGCGCCGCCTTCCCCGGCTGGGGCAGGCTGGCAGGCTCTCGGAGCCTGTATCGTTACCGCAAGATAGAAAATATCTCACGAACGAAAACTTGCCGGAATGTCCTTGGCCTGCGCCTGTGCTTGCCGAATTGACCGTCTCTCTGACCGAAGACGACGCAAATGATCTCGCCAATGCTGAGGAGCCAGATGCCTTGCGCGAGCGCATCCTGAGTCGGATTCCGGAGTCTGGTTTTCTGTCCATCTCAACGGCGGGCGACATGAGCCTGATCAAGCGCCATCAACAGGCGCTGCGGCAACTCCAGGAACAGGGTGGCTATGCGCCGTATCTATCGGATTATCTGTTCGAGGCTGCACAGGTTTCCGTGCCGCAGCGTCTGGAGCCGGTGACCCAGTGGGCCAACGACAAGCTCAACCCAGCCCAGAAAGAAGCCGTGGTCAAGATTCTTTCCGCACCGGATTTGTGTTTGGTTCAGGGGCCGCCGGGTACCGGGAAGACCACGGTGATTGCGGAGGCCATCGTGCAGCTGGCGCGTCGCGGGCAGCGGGTGTTGCTGGCATCGCAGGCGCATACCGCCGTGGACAACGCGCTGGACAGGCTAGGCCATGATGCCTCGTTGCGCGTAGTGCGGTTGGCACGAAATGAAAGCAAAGTGACGGAAGATGGCGCTGCCTTCGCAGGGCAATCATCCTTGCAGCGCTATTACAAGGCCTTGGCAGGACAAACGGAAGATCGTCTTGCCGTGTGGAAGCGCGGTGAGAAGGACTTGCGCCTCTTAAAGGTGTGGCATGAGCGAGCGACTTTCGTGTTGCACGATGAGAAGGAGTTGAACGCCAGACGCGGGCAACTTGAAATGGACTTGGCATCGGCCCGCAGCAAGACAACGCAGGCGCAGCAGGCGTATGACGCTGCATGCGCGATGCTGGATGAAGACAAGGCCAAACGCCTGCGCCTGCAAAGCGTTCAGATTTTGCTGCATGGCCAAGCCGAAACGCTACATGGCGACTTACGGGATGTAGAGCTACCTGCCAGAAATCTGGTGCAAGCCCTTGCTTCCTGCGAGGCGGCCGGATTACTCGTGAGATTTTCGATGGACGATTGGCTGGCTCATGCAAGCAGCCGGGGGCAAATGCTGGCGCATATGCTTTCCGTATGGAGGCGTTTCACGAGTGCGCGAGAAGCCATTGCTGCGGACATTCGCCGCCTACGTGAAGCAGCAGACGGCCCGGTTCAGGATGCCAGCACCCGGCTACGTATTGAATCGCTCCGAAACGAGGTCAAAGCCTTGGAGGAGCAGATGGAAAAGGACGACGCTTTCGTAGACGCTTGGAGAGCTAAGCGTAAGGAGCTTAAAGATTTGGAGCAGGCTGGTGCGGGCTTGGAGCGCACCCGCTATGACGGCCTGTTTCACCAAGCTACCAAATGGTGCGCTCCCATTGAAAACGCGACCGTACTGGCTGACGAAATAGCTGCCAGCCTGACGGAGCTTGAGAGGACGCAGCCGGTCATCGAACAGGCCATCGAAATCCTCAAGCAATCCTTACAGGTGCAGTTGTCGCAGCCCACACCTGAAGTTCCGAGCGATGGTCTTGTGCGAGGTGCACAGAACCAGGAGCGCATTGCTCAAAGCAACCTAGATGACTGGAATGAGCAGCGCAGGCAACATGAGCAAAAGGTGGAGGCTCTGTTGCAGGATGAGGCAATCACCCAAGGGGGCCGGCTCCCGCTAGAACCTGCTGCAACTTTGTCGCAGCGCATCGATACCGTTGCCCAAGTCATCAATGCCTTGGAGCAACGCCAGGCCAGCCAGCAACATGAACGCATGACATGGGGGCCATTGCTGGAAGATTGGATGCGCGATTTGAGTCGCAAAAACGCCGCAGCAGAAGACTGGCAAAATCTGGGCGCAGATTTTTTGGCGAGCTGCAATGTGGTGGCCATTACTTGCAACGAAAACGAGCGCACGCTGGACGATGTTGGGCAGACGAGTTTTGATGTTGCCATCATTGACGAAGTGAGCAAGGCTACCCCGCTGGAATTGTTGATGCCCTTGATGCGCGCACGCCGCGCCGTGCTGGTGGGCGACCACCGCCAACTGCCACCGCTATTTCAGGAAGGCGACGAAGCCCGCAGCTTCATGGATGAAGTTGAAGAAAACGAAGCTGCCAACGCGGAGGAAAGCAGCGCAGGCAATCTTGCAGAAGCGCAAACCTTGCTGACCCGCGACAACCTGCGCCGCTTTGAGAAGATGGTCACAGCCTCGTTGTTCAAGTCGCATTTTGAGATGGCGGACGATGCCATCCGCGCACGACTCAATGTGCAGTTCCGCATGCATCCGCAAATCATGGCGATGGTGAACCATTTTTACGAAGGGCAGTTGGAATGTGGCCTCCTTCGGCCTGATGATGACCCAGACCCTAAGCTTCGCCGTGTTCACGGACTGACATTGAAGAATGTGGATGGTGGCTCGCCGCTGCTCACTCCGGGCGACCACGCGTTGTGGGTGGACACAACCTACAACCTGCACAACCAGATTCATCGTGAGGACATGGACGGCAACCAGCCACGGCGCACCAATAAGCTGGAAGCGGAGTTGATCGCCGAAACGCTAGAACAAATCGAACGGCAATCCGCTGCGCAAGGCTACTCACGAACAAACAAACGCAAAGTCGGCGTGGTGTCTTTCTATGCCAACCAATGCCGAGAAATTCGTGCCGCGATCCGCCGCCGCAGGCCAAAAGAGTCAAACGGGCGGTTTGATTGCCTGGATGTCGAAGTCAATACCGTGATTCGCTATCAGGGCAAGGAAAAGTCGATCATGCTGGTCAGCATGGTGCGACACGATGGATACGACCCTTTGCGCTCGGGCAATCAGCCCCGGCGTCGTTCCAGCAAGGCCAATGTCGCTCGTTTCGAATTCATTAATGTAGCCTTTTCTCGCGCGCAGGCATTGCTGATCGTCTTCGGCGCGAAAAGCATGTATGCATCCTATGAGGTGGAATTGCCGCGAATGGACAGCGCAGGTAGTGTGAAGCGAGCCGTTTACAAAGACATTCTGGATCAACTGGAGCGCGATGCACGGTTGGTTCCGGCAAGGCAATTGATGTCGCCTGACATGCTACCCCAACAGCAACAGCAACAGCGTGGCAGGTCAAATGCTCCGACTCATCGGACGGCTGCGTCCAAAAACGACAAGTACGGTAGCCGGGGAGGCCGCGCATGAAGCTAGCAGAAATTTCCGTTCCCTTGCCCTTGTATCGCATTGAATCCGATGTGACCTATCACACCGAGCGCAAGCCCACAGTATTTGAACGGATGGTGTTGCGACTGTGTGATCCTGGACTCCATTTGCCCGACAAACAGAACTTGTCTTTGCTGGGTATTTTCCGCGATCAACTGGGTGCAGGTGATGTGCGTGAACTGCTGGAAGGCTGCGTATCTGAACTTTCCGCTTTGGGAGCACTGCCCAAACGTTACGCTCAGGATAGGCTTGAGATGCCTTTAACTGAGCTTGAATTGACTGCCGACGGCTTGCAATTTCTGCGTAGCGACAGCCTGCCGGTTCGCTCGCGCACGGTTAAGGTCTGGCACCGCTATGACCCCATCAGCGACGAGATTAAACCCACACAAAATGATGGGGCGCGTCTCAGCCAAAGTGATTTCAGTCGCGTCAGCGTCGCTGATCAGGCTTTAAGGCCGCAAAATCCACTGCCGCAGGTTGAGCGCGCCATAGCGCAGGAAACGTATGACTGGAAAAACCCTGCGACAGTTATAGACCGCATCGCGCCCCTTGTGCAACCAGCGGGATGGGGAGAGCGCCGACTCGAGATCTCGTGCAGCGAAGATGGCGCACTGTCTGCGAGCGCTCCCCGTGATGCAGCGTTGCAGCGTTGGCTGGAGCAAGCGCAGCCCGAACTGGTATGGGAAATTTTGCTTGCTGATGCTCTGACACGCGAGCCAGATTCCTTGCTGCCCATCGTTGACTCTTCTGTTTTACGAGAGGCTCGCACTGCCTGCCCCATTGCCGCAACTAAAGTGGGTACAGCCAGGGCGCGGTTCTGCATCGTTGCGCAAGGGGTCGCAGCAGCGGATGCAACAACACCCACTATCGTTTTATCGTCTGAAGTGAACGCGCCAGAACTGGTTGCAAATGGCAAACAACCTACCGTGTTCACACTGCTCGTGCCCACTCCGGCAGGAATTACGACGGGATTTCGTAGCTTGTCTTTGTCTCAGATCGATGGGGCGAGCGTTCAAGTAGAAGTAGCCGGTAACCTCCGCCTCTATTGGGCCGGGCAGCCGCGACTGTGTGGCCTGGCGGTAACTTTGAATGACCAGGCTGCAACCGAGCTTTGGGCCAAGCTGCGCAGAGATTTAGAAGGCGCTTGCGAGCACTCCGATGACCCACGCATTGCCTTCATGCCCGTAGCATGGCGGCATGTCGATGCACTCGGCGAAACAGTGTGGCCGTGGCTGGCCACACGTGCTGAACAGCCGCTGGGCGATCTGATGGCCTTGGTCGAACCTGCAACACAAGCGATCGGTTTGTGGCGGCCTGATAAGAAAGACTGGAAATCTACTTGGGAAGGATTGCTGGCCAAAGCTATTGATGAGTCGTTGAGGCATACGCCCAATCAGCTTGAGCCTGAAGAAGTCGTTTCCCTTTTGATCCAGATAGCTCAGATGTTGTCTGCGGACAAGGCTGTGCCGCTGCAAGCAGCGCTGCTGCGTCATGCGGCTCCCATTCGCGCCTTGGAATCATTGGCAAAGCTGCGATCTGCCTTATCTTCCACCACTGAGATTCCAGAAGAATTGATCTCCGTCGAATTGCGGCAAGTGTGGCTGGAACACGCATTGGAGCGCAAAGAGTTGAAGCTGTACGGCCCACACGCCATACAGCAGCCGGTGCAAGATATTGAGAAAGCCGTTCAGGATGTTTACAGAAGTATTGGCGAGCAGGCGTTGAAAGCGGCAGGTAATAGCCAAATGGATGTGCGTACCTTGACCCCTCATGCCTTGGAGGCCGTGCGCACTTGGCGGAAAGTTGCAGAGCATTTTCATACTCTAAATACATCATCGCCCCTCTGGGATGCGTTGAATGAAGCAGTGGAAAGCTGGAATCTTCTGGCGCAGGAAAAGCTGGCCCCGGTCGAGGTTGGACATCGCGTTGTCGTGTTCGATACCAGCGCTCTGATGGAAAATCCTGTGCTTTTGCAGGAGCTGCGCTCCAACGATATTCCGATCGTGCCGCATCGGGTCCTGAGTGAATTGGATGGGTTGAAGAACAGTGAAGATGAGACTCGCTCGGCCAAGGCGCGCGCTGCTATTCGTCAGTTGGACGCAACCTCGTCCCGCATCCGCCATGAAACAGAATACACGGCCCTACTGCCTTCAGAGTGGGATGCCAAGCAACCCGACCATGCCATTCTTTCAACGGCGCTGTTCTTCCGTCTAAACGAGGTCTTGTTTGTTAGTGATGACATCAACCTGCGAAACAAAGCGCAGTCGCTTGGCCTGAACACACAAAATTCCAAGTCATATGCGCCTCCGCGCCTTGTGCCCGCTGCTGCGCCAGGCATACATCCGCGGAAGCAAGATAAAAGAAAAAACCAAAGGAAATGAAACCATGAGTCGGGCAGACGAATATCGTTACCAAATTCAACGGCAACGCAAAATAGAGCTTGATCGACAGCGTGTGCGCGAGACAACGCGTCCGTTCCTTGATCGCTACCGCATCGTATTGACTGATGTCATCAGTCAAGGGCTAGATGCCGTAGTCACGGAAGAGTTTCGTGAGTTGAGTATCGCTCTTGACCGCATGGAGACTTTGCTGGACTCCGACCCGTTTGCTGCCAGAGATATGAGCCGTTCCCTAGGTGGACGATTTCACGGATTACCACGATTTGCGCGTGAGCAGCGCCGTACCCGTCAAGAGGCGGAGCTAGCCGCAGCCGAGGCATTCCGCAAAGCGCAGCAAGCTGAGGCCGAACGACAGTTGCAGCTGAGGGCAGAACTTGAAGCAGCATGGCGCGAGGGTTTGAGCGGCTGGAGCACACCTGTCGCACTCAACGCTGCGTTTGCCGAGTTGCAGCAACTACGGGAGCGACTACTTGGTAATTCAGCCAACAACATGACTTCGGCGCAAATTACAGCCGCCTTGCGCGAAGTTCGTCAGCGGTATGAAGTGGCCGCTGAAAGCCAGTTGCAGGAAATGAAAAATCGTGTGCAGCGCGAGGCCGTGAACGATGTACTGACGCTGCAAAGAGAGCAGTTGGAGCAGGAAGCGAATAAGTACGGTGGCGAACGCGCTGCCAAGTTACGCGAGGCATTGGCTCATGCAATAGGACTGGCTCCTGGAGAGCAGGCTGAAGCCTTGAACCAGCTAGTGCAAGAACAAGATGAAGCTGCCGTAGACGAAAGCCAGCGCCGTGAAGTCGTGCGAGCGGTTTATCAGTCACTGCAACAAGCTGGCTTTGTTGTGGATAGGCCAGAGCATCTCACATCACAAGGGCAAGATGAAGTACTGATTCGCGCCCGTCGCCCTGCTGGCGCACAGGCAGATTTCCGCATCAATTTGCGCGGCCATCTCAGCTACAAGTTTCATCAATACAAGGGCAAAACTTGCGAGAAAGATGTCGCGCCCGTTATGGCGACACTGCAAGATGCTTACGGCATCAGCCTGAGCGACAAGCGCGTGATTTGGGTCAATCCCGATGACCAGGATCAGGATGCTCGCCCTTACCCAGATGCGACACAGGAGAGAAGCAAATGAGTTCTGCTTTGTTGACTTGGCAAGAAGACTTTCGCCGCGAATGCGGCATACGGCGCGGTGTGATTTTGCACGGTAATACGGGTGATTTGACATCCGATCCCGAAGCGCCGGGCCAATGGACAGCGTTGCCTACTGCGTTAATGAACCTGCTGCGTCAGCGCGGGTACCAGCACGTGGTTTTCTGGAACCGCGTCAATGGTGTTAGCGGCGTTGATGCGAGGACCTGGGGGGAATTGCAAAGCTCAGTTACGCCACCTGCAATGAGAGATCGCGCATCCGAGGGCAATGCCTATGACATGGGTGATCTCCCGCCCACACCTGCTCCAAGTTCTGCATCATCCGGTGGTATCACAGCCAGTGCTGATGATCTGCTAGCTGTTGCTGCAAGTTGGCTGCGACAACCGCGCGCGGAAAAGTCTGTCGCTTTCGTCCTGGACTGGACGCAATATCTGTTTGGTAGCGTCAATTCGCTGAGTGAGAATGAGCGCGGATGGCTGCTGCGTCTGGGGCAGGCTACCCGTGATGCTTCCGTGGTTAGAAATGTTGAGAGCATTGGGCAACCTCAATCGCTGCTGGTGTTGCTGTGTGGGGGCTTGAATGTGTTGCCGCCATCGCTCTACTTGAATAATCCCCTGTTTAAAGAAATAGCGATTCCCTTACCAACACGGCAAATTCGCGAATCTGCCGTGCTGGGCTTGAAAGAAGTGTTTAGGCTGCAGCCTCCCTTGCAGCAAGGCGGGCGGGAGCTGGCTGACTTCGTGGATGGCCTGGAAGGCCAGAGTATTCGCGACATTCACAATCTGGCACGACTTTCACGACAGGAGACTGAAGTCTCAAGTGCCTTGTCTTTACTCAATCTTTATCGCCACGGACGCAGACACAGTCCTTGGGAACAACTGGATCACAAAAAACTTCAGACCATTGTCGAAACCCTGGGGCGTCGGGTCAAAGGTCAAGGGGAAGCAATTGAATCGGTACGTCGCATCCTCGTGCGCGCCTTCACGGGACTATCGGGGCTTCAACACTCGTACAGGCAACGCACTCCCAAGGGCGTGTTATTTTTTGTCGGCCCAACGGGCGTCGGTAAAACCGAACTGGCAAAGTCCATTGCCGAATTCCTCTTTGGCGACGAAGAAGCCTGTCTTCGCTTCGACATGTCAGAGTTTAATCACGAACATGCCGATCAGAGGTTGGTGGGCGCACCTCCAGGATATGTGGGTTACGAAGCTGGCGGACAGTTGACCAATGCGGTCAAACAAAGGCCATTTTCCCTGTTGCTGTTTGACGAAATCGAGAAGGCGCACCCGCGCATTCTCGACAAGTTTTTACAGATTCTTGAAGATGGGCGCTTAACGGATGGCAAGGGTGAAACGGTGATGTTTTCAGATACCGTTATCGTATTCACTTCAAATATTGGCGCAGCCGAGGTCAGTTATGAAAGTCAGGATGTGCGCAATGAATTCATCCAAAAGGTGCGGCAGCACTTCGTGCACGAGCTAAAGCGCCCAGAATTGTTGGGCCGAATCGGCGAGGCCAACATCATTCCATTTAACTTTATGCGTGACGATAGCTTCTTGATTGACATCGCTCGCGCCAAGCTGGAGCCGTTGCGCAAAGGGCTGAAGGACAAATGGGGGGTGTCGGACTTGAGATTGATTAAGGAGGCCGAGATACTGACATTGCTAGTCAGGGATGTGGATCGCGGAACCGGAGGGCGCGGTGTCCCCAACGCACTGACTAATAAGCTGATTGATCCATTGGCCGATTTTCTGTTTGAACAAATGGCATCTCCTGATCAGATCCGGGGCAAGGCAATTGAAATTCATATTGCCGGAGGAAAATTGCTATTCGAGTTGGAGTGACCTTGTGCATTGGCTGAATTTGGCATCTCGCCTTCCTTGCACAGAAGCCGAAGGGCCAGGGCGCAGAGCTGCATTGTGGGTTCAAGGTTGCAACAAGCGTTGCCGTGGCTGCTGTAACCCTGCATATCTGCAGTTGGTTGAACGTGAGCTTGTTTCGGCCTCATCGGTTCTCGACTGGCTGAGAAATGCGCATCATGCGCATGATCTTGAAGGGGTGACCTTTCTCGGTGGCGAGCCCATGTTGCAAGCGCAAGGTTTGGCTTTCGTTGCGCAAGGTGCGCAGTCGCTGGGGCTGTCAGTGATGGTATTCAGTGGGTATACAAAAAGCGAGCTGGATGTGTTGCGATTGCCTGGGGCTGATCAACTACTTCGTTACACAGATGTGTTAGTAGATGGCCCATTTGAGGCGAATTTACCAGAGCAGAGCCGCCGTTGGGTTGGCTCGACGAATCAACAATTCAATTACCTGACAGAGCGTTATGACGCGCGAATTGAAAGTGGTGATCGACTCGATCGAGTGCTTGAGATTCGTTTGAAAACAGACGGCACGGTGTTTATAAATGGGTGGCCAGAAAGGGTCTTGCGCTAAGCGATTCCGCCGGTGAGCTTCAGATCTGGCTCACATGTTCATATAAATCCTTGCAGCCAAGCGCTATTTCAGTAAACGCATGTGGGTTCCCGTTCGGGTCAAAGGTGCTGCAAATTTATGATTCTTTCGCGACGCCCGCCTGAGCTGACGACCTTGGGGCAGCGCGGGTCGGGCGTTCCGATTATCCCCGTAGTTTGATAACCGCTGCCCAAGCAGCCGCCGCGGCACAGCCCGAAATAGCGGCATGTGTTGCAAGCGGGATGCTTGACCTGAATACTCGGCGGCTTAGTGAGAATTACGTCGAGGTCTGATCGATACAAATTTCCCATCGGTCGATCCTTGAAGCAGGTACACGGGCACACGTCTCCGTTGGTATAGACATAGACCTTCGCCGTGCCTGCCCCGCAATTCGTTGCCGACGGGGGCAATTCAAGTGCGGCCAGTACATCATCGGAAAGCTCATCGAGTCGATCAAAGTCGTACATCGGCTTCATTTTCAGACGCGTCTTCGTCGGCAGCGCTCGCAAGCGGTAGACATGTTCGTTCCACTTTTTCCCATCTACGTTTACACCGCTCGCCGCCCTGCCCGCATATGTCGCTCGCTTGATGGCAATGTGGGCCAATCCGAGCATGTCCAACGAGGCGATGAAAGCATCAGCACGTGCCATGAAGTCGACATCCACGACCGTGGTCGAGACGCTGCAGCGAATGCCGTGCTCTACGAGTTTTCGTAGGGTTCGCACAGCCTTACGGTATGAGTCAGGGCCGCGAATTGCGTCGTGCATCGCCTCGTCGCCGTCCAGCGATACCTGCACGGATAGACGTGCATGTCGTGCCAGCTCCTTCAGCGTCCACTCGTTGAAGAACGAAGTCACTCCATTTGTATTGATAGTAATGGACAGTCCGAGCTGCAGCCCGAAATTAAGTAACTCCCGGAAATGGCGATGCAGCGTCGGCTCTCCGCCACTCAACAACACTAGGCTGTCTGGATGACTATGCGCAATCTGCGTGAGCGCATTTTTGATCATGCCAGTTTCCGCAGTTTCGTCGCGGTAAGGAGATGAGTCGCGAATGCAATGCGAACACGTTAAATTGCAACGTTCGGTAATAACGAAATAAAACTGCTCCATCATTCCAGCTCAAGATACGGGCGTGGCCGCGCAAGCCGGGGAAAGGGGCGGCTGGCTTCCGCACGCAATGCATCAATCAGGTTGTCAAGCGCGGCGGCGAGTTGCATTGAAGTGGCTTTCGTGCCTGGTTGCTGCACATACTTCTCCAGCAGCTCCCCAATCTCCGGATGCGATTCTAATTTCTTGATCCAGTCCCCGAGCGTCAAAAATCCAGGTTTTCCCGAATCGTCAGGTCGTCCCAGTACGAGAACTTCTGCGTCATGTAGCCGGCCTGGCGCTTGATCTTCGCGCTCTCGCGCCGGATGTCGAAGCCCAGGCAGGTGCCGGTGCCCGCATCCGGCGTCAGCAGCCCGCACACCATGCGGATGGTCGTGGTCTTGCCGCTGCCGTTGGGGCCGAGGAAACCGAAGATTTCGCCGCGCCGAACCTGCAGCGAGACGTTCCGGACGACGTGCTTGTCGCCGAAATGCTTGTTGAGGTCTCGGACGTCGATGACGAGTTCGCCGTTCATGGCCGCCTCAGCGCAAGACCACCTCGAGGGGCTGGCCCGGATGCAGGTTCGCGCCGTCCAGCGGACGGGCTTCGATCATGAACGTCAGCTTGGACCGTGTTTCGTTGCTGTAGATGATCGGCGGCGTGTATTCCGCTTCGGGCGAGATGAAGGTGATTTTTGCCGGGATTTCCTCCGCGCAGCCGTCGCAGCGGACGGCCAGCGCCTGCCCCACGGTCAGCGCGCCCAGCGCCGTTTCCGGAACGAAGAAGCGAATCTTCACGTTGCCCGGCGGGAGCAGCCGCACGACCGGCCGGCCGGCCGCCACCCATTCGCCCGCCTGGTAGAGCACGTCGAAAACCTGTCCCGCGACCGGCGCGGCGACCGTCTTTTGCCCGAGTCGCCACGCCGCCTGGTCCACGGCCGCCTGCGCCGCCGCCACCTGGGCGGCCTGCGCGGCGATCTGGTCGTCCCGCGCCGGCAGCTGCGCGACGTCGAGCTGCCGTTCCAGTTCGCGCACCCGCGCCGCCGAAGCGTCGGCGGCGGCCTGCGAGCGATCCAACTGCGCCTGCGCGATGCCGCCGGTCGCGAACTGCGCCGCATCGCGCTCCCGTTCGGCGGCCGCGCGCGTGGCCTCGGCTTGCGCTTGTTCCAACTGGGCGCGGACGACGTCCAGCTCCGGCGGCCGCTTGCCGAGGCGGACGTCCTGCAGCTGCGCCTCGGCGGCGGCGAGCTGTTCCTGCGCCTGCCGCAAGGCCGCGGCCTCGCGGGCCGCTTCCAGCGCGTACAGCGGCGCGCCCGCGGCGATCGCGTCGCCCTTGGCCACCGCCAGCGTTTCCAACTGTCCCGGTTCCGCCGTCGCCACGTCGACGAAATCCGCCTCGGCGTAGCCCTGGAACGCGGCGCGCGGCGCGCCCCCGCAACCCGCCAGCAGCGCCGTCGCGGCGAAACCCCGCACCCAGCCCATCCACCTCGTCTTCATGCTTTTCTCCCCTGCGTTTTCGCCGGCGCCGGCGCGGCGGCCAAGCCATGCTGCAGCAACGCCACCACGTGCCGGCCCAAATCCTGCTTGCTCACCCGGCCGATGAGCGGAATCCAGTCCCAGTCTTGCCTCATTGCTGTGCCCGGAGTCCATCCCGCAGTTTCTCCGCAATCCGATCCCGTAGGCTCTTCGGGGCGAG
>JAAZKQ010000125.1 GCA_012799755.1 Lentisphaerota bacterium
CGGGGCCGCTGCCGCTCAGGGCGGTGACTGCGTCCAGCAGCGGCTCCTCCACCTGCCGGGCCAGGCCCAGCGAGCCGAGGATGCGTCCGACGAGGGCCGCGGCATCGGCATTGGCATCAGGTCCAAGCGCGTAGGCGCTGGCGCCTTTGCCGACCATCAAGGGCGTATTCGGCATCACGCGGACAACATTGCCCGTCTTGAACCACTGTTGCAGCTTGTTAATGCCAATGCCCGCGCAGATTGATATCACCAAGGCGCCTTGGCGAATGGGCATCAGCTCCGCCGCGACCGCCGCCGCCACTTGTGGCTTCACGGCCAGCAACAGCACATCGGCGTCAGCCACCAGCGCTTGCGCCGTCGGCTTGCAGCGCACGCCCGTTGTCGCCGTGAAGGCCCGACGAGCTTCCGCGGAGATATCGCAGGCAAGCAGGTCCGCAGCCGACAGCAGCTGATTCTTGACAATACCCGCCGCCAGGGCCGTGGCCATTTTTCCGGCGCCGATAAATAGCATCTTCATGTGTTTGTCGTCCTTTACTGTTGCTCAGGGATTGCTGTTGAATAGACCACGCCGCACGGCTTCGAAGAGGAACACCGTAGTGGCCTGTGCGACATTGAGAGATTCCGCGTGACCGGGCATGGGGATGGTCACTGCCCGACCGAGCTCGGGCCGGCTGATGCCATTGGCCTCGTTGCCGATGACCAATCCGCAGCCGCGCAGATCGAAGGCCTCCGCAAACAGTGTCGTCTCGGCTTCCGGCAGCGTGCACCACAGATCGCCGCCACCGAGCTGTCGTAGATGGACTGCGGCGGCGGCCAGGTCGTCAAATACCGGCAGGTCCAAGGCGAACTGCGCGCCCATGCCGGCGCGCACCACCTTTGGCGCGTAGGGATCGGCGCAACCCCTGAGCAGCCATACACTGCGCAAGCCGACAGCCCAAGCCGTGCGCAGAATACTGCCCAGGTTACCCGGCTCGCAAACACGATCAAGGATGAGGCAAAACGGATCAGTCAAAACCTGGGGCAAGGCGCATTCCATGCGCTTCAGCACGCAGAGCAGCCCCTGGGGATTCTCCGTATCCGTCAATGCGGCGAAATCCCGTTCGGCAACCACCACGGGTTCGCAGCCGGCGGCGGCGGCCAGCGCGGCGATGTTCGGCCAACGCGGTGACTGCTGCGCGGCGGCACTGCAAAACAGCCCTTCCAGCCACTCGGGACGGCGCCGCAGCGCCTCTTCGCAGCAACGCCAGCCCTCGGCGATGAACACGTCGCTTTTCTTGCGACCGTGTCGCGTTTGCAGGTTGGTCAGGATCTTGCTCTGGCGTTTGCTTAACATCGCTATTCGTGGCATCCGGCAGACATGGCGCCGATATCGTCACTGGCCTATTCGGCTTGGGGAATGACGTAGAACATGACGCTGACCCAGTGGCAGACCGTGCCGCCCAGGACGAAAAGATGCCAGATGGAGTGCATATAGGGCACCTTGTCCAAGCAGTAGAAGATGACACCGAGGGTGTACACCACGCCGCCGATGAACAACATGCGCAGTCCCATGGGCGGCAGGCTCGCGCGGACTTCGCTGAAAGCGAAGATGATCATCCAGCCCATCAGCAGGTAGATCGGCAGAGATGCGTAAGTGGCCCAGCGTGGAATGACGACTTCAATGAAGATACCCAGCAGCGCCAAGCCCCACACCGCGCCGAATACCCACCAGCCGGTGCTGCCATGCAAAGTCACCAGCGCGTAGGGCGTGTAGGTGCCCGCTATCAGCAGATAGATGGAGACGTGGTCGAAAATCTGCCAGATGCGTTTGGCTCTCGGGCCCTTGACCAGATGGTACATCATGGAGCTCTTGTAGAGCAGGATGATGGTCGCTCCGTAGATGGCGCAGCTGGTTATATGCCAAGCATTGCCGTACAGAGCCGAAAACACGCACATCAGGGTCAGAGCGACAATGCCGAAGATAAGCCCGACCATGTGGCTGATGCCGTTCGCCCACTCCTCACCGCGGGTGCGGTGGAATTCCCTTGCCAGCTGTTCCAGGCGCCGGCGCTTGTCGGCGCCCATCATGACCTTGGCCGATTGGCGCTTTTTTTCACTCATGTCATTCACACTTTCTTTGCTCGTAACCGGTCACCGATTGATAATTGGCTGTTTTCTGTTGCCTTGCGATGGAAACCATCTTTCGTGTTTACTATGTCGCACGCTGACAGCGTGCAAATTTTAGGGACGCCCACCCGGGGCGGTGCGCGCTTTCAGCGCGGCTTGCCCTGGGCTGGTATGTTTTGCGCCTTCAGCGCTGAAAACC
>JAAZKQ010000126.1 GCA_012799755.1 Lentisphaerota bacterium
CTGCACAAACTATGCCAAGGCGATGTCGCCATTGACGCCCTGGTCGCCGGCGCCGGCGTCTCCTATAAGCGCGCCGACGGCTCCTACGGCGTCTCCCGCTATGCCCTCACGGCGCGCGCGGAAGCCCGCCTGGTGGCGCATTCCACATTCGGCGACCTGACCGCCTGCGCCGGCGCCGTCAGCGCCAAGGCCATCTGCCAGGGCGGCAACACTCCATTCCATGTGGACAAAAATGGCAACACCACCACCTTCAGCGTGGGCGGCGCGGCCCTCGCGGCCGCCTTCGGCTACCACGGCAACATCGGCGGACTCCTGTCCGCCTGCGACGCCGCCGCCGTCGCCGGCGCCAGACATCCTTCCGCCTGGGCGCAAATCGCCGCCGCCTGCCGCCACAACCGCGCCACCGCCACCGGCAACACCGGCTCGCCCGCCGCCTGCGCCTCAAACATCCCCCGCTGGTGCGCCGAAAACGGCTGAGCTCGGCTTGCAGCAGCGCCGCCGCCGCTTAACTTAATGTGACCTTTTTTCCCTCGCTTGGGCAGGTTGCGTCATGTTGAATCCAAAGCTGTTTTATCGCCAGAAGATCGTCTTGGGCTTGGCGGAAGCCTTCGCCGAGCCATTGCCCCGCACTGACTTTGTAAAGCTGCTTTTTTTGCTGTGCAAGGAAAGCAAGCAGGACTTCTATTCCTTTTTCCCGTTCAAGTATGGCTGCTTCAGCTTCCAGCTCTACCAAGACTGGCAATACCTGAAAAGCAAACAGCTGATGCGCGAGAGTGATTGCTTCCAAAAAAGCGACGCCTGCGCAAGCGTCCTGGATGACCTGCGCCCCGCTGACAAGGCGATGATTGCGCTCTTCCGGGAAAAATACGCCCATCTCCGGGGCGATGCCCTTATCCGGGAAACCTACATCGCCTATCCCGAATACACCAGAAATAGCGAAATCAAAGACAAAATCCTGACGCCCGCCGAAAGGCAGGCCGTCGAAGGGGCCTTGCAAGCCCAGACCCCAACCCCGGCCAATGGCATGTTTACCATCGGCTACGAGTCAATCAGCATTGACGAATATTTGCGCCGGCTGATTCTCCATGGCGTCAACCTGGTCTGCGACGTGCGCGCCAAACCCAAGTCAATGAAGTATGACTTCAACGACAAGCGCCTCGCTCACTTTTTGCAACAAGTGAACATCGCCTACCAAGGCATGCCCAGCCTCGGAATACCCCCCAACCTGCGGACCGACCTTCATTCCGCAGACAGCTACCAGAGACTCTTTGACCTCTACGAAAGCCAAATCCTCCCGAAACGCAAACCGAAAATCGCCGCCATCGCCCAGTGGGCCCGGGCCGGCAGCAAAACAGCCCTGACCTGCTTTGAAAAGAACCCGCAGCACTGCCATAGACTGCGCCTCGCCGCCAAACTCTCAGCCGACTTCCATTTCCACACCGTGAACATATAGCGCTCACCCCTCTAGCACTGCCACCAGCAAGCCCGCCCGGCATTCCGGACGGGCTTTTTTTGTGCTCGGAATCCCCCTGCGTATATACCAGCAAAGAAGCGAATGCAGGCTTTGCCGTAAGGCATGCGCCCAACGTGCCTCCTGAATACAAAAAAACCGCTGAATTTATGCGTGCAACTTTCGTTGCAGAGGCCCAGCGGTTGTGTTGCCATTAACATAGCAGCCGTGTCGTGTTTTCAAGGGCAAAAAGACAAATATAACAAATTGGCCAGTAAGCGGTCACTCATTGAACATTGTTGTTCCCGCAAGCTACTATGGACAATATGGACAGTATGGACAATATGGACGGCGGGCAAGCAGGCATTGTCGTCCATCGTGTCCAGCATGTCCATGTTGCGCCGTAGGCGCATAACCATGCTTAACCCCAGCCTTCAGGCTGGGGTGGCGAGCTCCCCATGAGGCAGTGCCTTGTAAAGGCACAACAGCAGAAAAAAGCCCCTCCCATGCCCTGCCGCTCCTGTCGAGACAAAGCAAACGCCGCCGCCGCCGGCCATTTGCACCCCATGCCGCCCATGCCGCCCATCCCCTGCCCACCCTGCGCCCTGGAGCACCTCAAACTGGCCGAGGCCGCGCAGCGCGCGGGCGACCTCTATCGCGCGGTGTGGCACCTCGCCCAGGCGGCAACCCACGCCGCGACCCGACAGCAGGCCGCAGCCCTCCGCGACGCCCGCATAGCCCTGCAGCGTATAAATAACAACGTGGATTTCGCGCGACTGCGACAACTCATAGGCGGGCCGCATGCAGAGCATTAAAACCATCCTCAAAATCGTCAATACGTCCGGCCAATGGTGCTCGGACAAATTCGGCTCCACGACCCCGGACAGCCCCATCATCCGCCTGGCCATGAGCGCCAAGCTGATCATGGACCTCCGCAGCGACCAGGAAAACCCCGCCACAAGCGTCCTGGAGTCTTTCCCCTACGACGACGTGGCGGCCTGCGCCGGCTTCTACGTCGCCATAGACTCCGACTGGAATCAACTCACCATCCCGCCCATCAAACGCTTCTCCGGCATCAGCGTCGCCCGGGGTCCCGCCGGCGAAACCATCCTCGGCGTCGAGCTGCCAGACCTCGACAGTCCAGAATTGCGCAACGCCGTCAAGACCAACGAATTCGTCAACCTCAAAGGCGAAGTCGGCGGCTTGAACGCCGAGGGTAAATGCATCTTCCTGATTGACTTCCCCATCCGCCTGAAAAATCGCGTCTGGATACCCGACGGCTCCAGCGGCGACAGCCCCGATCCCGCCGACCCCGACTACCTGACCACGCCCCAGGTCAAAGCCTACATCGAAGCCCAGCTGGCCGCCGCCGTGGCGGCCCTGGAATTGCCCCAGGGCACGCCCGGCCCGCCGCCGGCCATCGCCATCGGCAACGTCCAGACCGGCGACGCGGCCGCCGCGAACCTCGCCCCCGTCACCGACACCCCCGGCGCCTACACCCTCCACCTGACCCTGCCCAAGGCGACCGACGGCAGCACGCCCGAGCCCATCACGCCGGCCATCGCCATCGGCAACGTCCAGACCGGCGACGCCGCCGCCGCTGAGCTCGTCCCCGTCACCGACACCCCCGGCGCCTACACTCTCCACCTGACCCTGCCTCGCGGCGCGGCCGGCGTCGGCGTCACCCCGCGCGGCCAATGGTCAGCCGACACCGCCTACGCGCTCAATGACGCCGTCCGCCACGCCGCCGCCTGGTGGCGCAGCCTGCACGCCGACAACCTCAACAACCCTCCGCCAGCCACCCGCATCGACAACACACATTGGGAAGTCATCGTTACCGACGGCCTGTCGGCGGACCCGCTCGTCATCACCTACAACTCGACAGACGATCCCGACGACGCCGGCTGGCATCTTCCCCCATGGCAGGCTGGTGACACCCATTTTCGCATGTCCACCGACGGCGGCATTTCACACTCCCAGGCATTCCCCCTGTCCCAGCCGGCCCCGGCGACTGTTGTACGCTACAACCCCGATGCGGTCACTGACTGGCATGACATCCCGGGCCCAGTGGGCACGGCCGATTATTGCCTGACGGCCGGTCGCTATTTTCGTCTCCGCGTGGTCGGCGGGATTTGGGGCCCTGCCTCGGAAATACACAGCCTCGACGCCGCCGAGCAACTCCGCGTGCAATACGCCGTTACTCCGGAATCCGGCGAACCTGCATGGCATGGTGTGCTTCAACCAGCCGACAACCGTATCAGAATCTACAACCTCGCCGGGACAATCCGGAAAGACATCTCAGTGTCCCTGGAGCCTGGTCAGCAGATCGACCGTGTGCAAGTTTGCTCCATCTCCGATCCGTGGCATGCTGACTACGCTGACAACGACGCCTTCATGAAGCTGTCCACCGACGGCGGCGTGACCTTTGGCAGCCCAATCCCAGTCAGAGGTAAGTCGGCCTACGAAGAATGGCTAGAGGCTGGCAATGTCGGGACAAGGGAGGATTTCCTCAACAGCCTTAAGGGCGTGGAATGGCCCGCCGGCGCCGCACCCGGCAAAGTCTTGTTGTACGGCGCCGCCGGGCCGGTCTGGGGCGACCTGGCCAATTACACGCCAGTGACGCCGCCAGAAGAACCGCCAACCCCGGAAGAACCGCCGACCCCGGAAGACCTGGGGCTGGTTGACTTGCCCGACGGCGTTGAAAAACGCATTTGGGAATACCTGCGCATCCAACGGCCGTCAGACAGCCGACCCTTGCATCTGTTCTGGCAGACCAGCGTAGATGGCAGCAGCTGGGGCGCACTTTATTCGTCGGCTACGCATCCGCATTGCGTAAGGACGCTGGGGCCAAACAAATCCAAACTGGACTTCTCAACCGCGTTCGGGCCGGCCCTGTTGCCGGTCGAGCATATCCCGGTGCGGGAAATCCATGTGCGCACCTGCTGGGGCTATCTGGATGAGGGAGTCTGGCACAAGGGCGATTGGACCTATCACAACACCCTGGGCGTGAAGCTGTCGCTTGAAGGGCACACACTGGAAAAGCCGGACTATTTCAATCCCGAATATTTCATCATCCCGATCCCCGACGGCACCGACCAATGCGAATTCCGCTTGTCCACCGATGACAACTTCCGACACGAACAGGTGCTCTTCAGCAATGCCCTCTACACCTCGTCAGACGTCAAAGGCTTTTTTTTTGATGGACAGAACCTACAGCCCGCCACGCAGGAAACGGTGGATTTGCTCCCGGCGCCCTTCAACGCCGCCGCCTTCGAGGGGCAATGGTTCGTGTTCAAGCGGCGAGGCATTGCGATGTACAACATCCGGGCCGTCTGGACAGGCGACAACCCGGTAGTCTACACCTGGAGCCCGGAAAAGGCTTATGGGCAGGAGGCACAATGAAAAAAAGTATCTTGAGAATCATTGCAGTATTAGCGCTGCTGGCGGTGGCAATACCGTCTGCTAGTGCCTGCTGGTTTGAAGATCCTGATCCGAACGAAAACGAAATTATCTTCACTGGATACCAAAAATTCACAAATGATGACGGGTGTACGTCTTGGGCTCAGCTTCGATCTACTCGACAAACGCTAGTCGAGACAGATTCTTTGGGCGGCACAACTACGACAGTTATTACATCTTACTGGCAAAGAAATTTACCTGGAATCTGTAACGGCATGCATTTTGCCGGGGGCGCTTGGAAATTTTTATATAGCATAACGAAAGTCACAATAAAACACCCGTCTATTGAAATGACGAATCCAGAAACTGGGGGTACGACCACGGTGACAACTTCGGAATCTAACATCACAGACGCCGAGGGCAACGTCACCGGCTCGACGACGCAGACCGAGACCGTGTCCACAGACCCCGAGACCGGCGACACCACCACCACGACCGAGACGACAACCAAGGACGCCGAGGGCAACGTCACCGAAGCAGTCACTAAAACTGCGGTCAAAGACGACGAGGGC
>JAAZKQ010000013.1 GCA_012799755.1 Lentisphaerota bacterium
GCTGAAGTACGCCAGCATCACCTGCCACCACTCGCGCCGCAAATCCGCCGTACGTCGGCGAATAATCTCGCTCATCAACTCACTATCCACGTCATCGTCCATTCTATGCCGACGCCAATGCGCCGGCGAAAATTTCTGCCCGTTTTTCAGGCATTGCTCATCTTTTCCGCGATAAACTCACAGGGGTCCATGTGCAGGGGCGCGTCATGGCCGCCGTCGGCTATTTCATGATAGCAAAAACACTCATGCTCCGCCAGTGCGCCCGTCAATCGCCGCGACTGCGCCACCGGCATTAGCAAATCAGCCGTGCCATGCGCCAAAAACAAGGGCATGCGCAACAACGCCTCGCAATGATACAAGGGCGAATGGCGGCGGTACAACTCAGGCTGCTGTGCCGGTGAGCCGCCGTAATGCTCCTCCAGACTGTCCGCAATCTCGCCCAATATCGTCAGCCGCGACGCGCCCCGTCGGCAAAACTCGTGATAAGCGGCCAAATCCGCGATGGCGCCCATAGCCGCCACGGCCTGGACATTGACCGGTCGTAAACTGGCGTAAATCAAATTACTCGTGCCGCCCATGGACCCCGAAGCAAAAATGAAGCGGGTGGCGCCCCATTCGCGACGCAGGTAGTCAATGAGCGCATCCATGTCAGCCACGGCCGCCGGACTCATCCAGGCGTTGCCGCGCAGGGTTGGCGTCAGCAGACCATAGCCGCGCAGTAAAAAACTCGGCAGCCACGCCTTGCGGATGTCATTGCGCAAGTAGAGCTGGTTGCCGCGCGCGCCATGGCCATGGATACACACCAGCCAGGTTGATCCGGACGGCGGCGGCAGCAGCATGGCCCAGTCGGCCAAACCATCTACCGGGCTGCGGTAGTCCAGTTGCAGCAACCCGTCCGGAAATGCCGCGCCTTCGACCCGCGTCAAAGACTCAACCCCGAGCCCGCCTGACGCTAACTGCCCACTCATTGACACCGGCCTTTCCTGCAAGTTTGCTTCCTTTCCTCCTCGATGCTCCTGCTATCCTTCTTCAGTGCAAAAAACAAAAGCTAGCAGAAAGGACTGCTAGCAATGCGTGAGGATTACCGCTCGACCGTAACCGGCCACCCATTGATATTGCGGACCAAGCTGTCAGCAAATGGACAACTTGGCGCCGTAGGCGCTCAACCATGCTTAACCCCAGCCTTCAGGCTGGGGTGGTCAGCTCCCCACGGGGCAGTGCCTTGTAAAGGCACAACAGCAAAAAAACGACCACCGGCACGACCGGTATCAATCGGTGACCGCTTACCGCTCGACCGCGCATTTCCCGGCACAACATCTTGCATTGAAGTGAACTTCCCTTATAGTAATTTGTTCATCACCACCTGCGGGTGTAGCATAGTGGTAATGCTTCGGCCTTCCAAGCCGACAATGTGGGTTCGATTCCCATCACCCGCTCCAACCCAAGCGCTTGACTGGCAATCAGTTAAGCGCTTTTTTGCTTCATGCCGGAAAAGCGCCATTTTCTGCCGTTTTTCCGTGTTTTAGGCCCTTAAAAACACCAAATCGCTACCAATTAGCTATTGCTGTAAATTAGCCTCGAACAGCCGTATAACAAGGATTGGCTTTCCGATAGAGTTTCATTCCCGGCAAGCAGCCAGCCGTTGATATTGGCAGCACAGTCGGGAAACAGGCGTGCTTGGCGCCGTTTGCGGGGTCATGTCACGCTGCGGGCTGCAAGCCCGCAGCACAGCCGGGAGAGGGGCGCTTGGCAAAGCGGCTGGAAGCCGCTTCTACTCTGCCGGAAGACGCACGTTTGGCGCCGTTTGCCAAGTTCCTGCTGCAAACGACAAAATTGCAC